>NZ_JBEZUT010000003.1:0-86577 GCF_040636595.1 Kitasatospora sp. NPDC036755 | reverse complement strand
TCGGGCGCGGGTCCTTGTAGCCGCCGAGCGGCTCGGTGGCGCCCTTGTGCATCGAGGTGATCGTGTCACCGACCTTGGACTGCCGGACGTCCTTCCCTGTCCGTAAGTGCCCGCCTGCCCGCTTCCGGGGCGTCCGCTCCACCTGTCAGCGCGTGCGGCGGCCGGACGGCGAGCCGGCGACGGGCGCGGCAGGGCCAGGTCCCGCCGCGCCCGTCCGCTTCAGCCCGTGTAGGCGTCCAGGACGGAGCGCGCCTCGGTCAGCGTGCGCCAGTCCATGACGAACTCGCCGTTCATGCGCTCCAGCACGTAGTGGTCGCCGCGGAACCACAGGCACTCGGCGAGGCGGCGGCCGTCCCCCTGGTAGGTCCGCACGATCTCGTGTTCGCGGGCGTGCTCGTGCTGTTCGCTGCTGGACGTGGTGACCTTCAGCTCACGGCTCAGCGTCGTGCTCATGGCGGAGGAGAAGCCCTTGACGGCGAACGCTGCCTCGGCGGTGACGGAGATGCTGGTGGTCGACTCCACCGCCCTGGCGTTGCTGGTGACGAGCCCGACCGTCTCCTTCTTCGTCTCCGTCTTCTGGTGGGTGCCCGAGTGCTCGTAGAAGTAGACCTGCTGCCAGTAGCCGTACCGCCGGAGCACGTAGTACGGGCTGTTCTCAAGCTGCCACCGCGGCGAGGAGTCCTTGACCGCGAAGAACGGCATGACCGCCTGGCCGACGAGCGTCTCCGGGGTCCGGTCCTGGGCCGGCTGCGTGAAGCCGTCCATCCTCACCACGTCGCCGATGCCGTTGGGGTCCGTGTCCACCCGGTCCAGGCCCGTGATCTCGGGGTACTCGTCCTCGGCTTCGAGCTCCCACCACTGGTGCTCCCGCTTGTCGGCGGGTGCCCGGTCGTACTGCTGGAGCCCGGCGGACGGCGAGGTGCTCCAGCTCGCGACGGTCAGGTACTGGCCGCTGTTCACGTTCGACACCAGGTGAGCGCCGCCCGGCTGGGCGGTGAGCCTCCACGTCTGCGACGGCTTCTGCTCCGGGGGACGGATGTGGTACTGCTCCACGCCGAGCGAGGCGGAGGTGCCGTCGCCGTCGACGTTGAAGCACAGGCCCGTCACCTTGTTCACGAACACCACATCGCCGTTGTCCAGCGGCATCAGATGCCAGGTCTGCATGGCCCGCAGGCCATCGCCCTGCAGCCCGTACTGCTGAAGCTGGATTGGGCCGGTGCTCCACGACCGCGGGGTCACGTACAGCCCGCTCGCCCTGTTCCGCACGAGGTAGGTCCTGCCGGGTTCGAACGTCATGTCCACTCCTTGCTCTTGTAGGGCCCGCGCACACGGGCGCGGGCGGGACCGGACGGCGACCGCGCGGCCCGTCGTCGGCGAGGCGGTGCGCCCGCGGTGCAGCCGGCCTTCACGCCCTCCAGCGCGGTGGCCGGTGCCGTTGCCGGCGGCGACGGCACCGCCGGCACCACACGCAGTCCCCGGTGCCGGGGCTCCCGGCGCCCGCGAAGGCGCCGCTTGCCGTAGCGGGCCCTCGGCGGCACGCCGCCCCTGTGTCGTGCGGCGCGGCGCTCAGGACAGGTCCCGTCGAGGCTGCCCCGCCACCGGGTGTGCGCCCTAGAAGGACGCGGGAAGGCCGGAGAGGCCGTCCGACTCCCATGTCGGCAGCCAGACCCTGACCTCATCCGAGACGGAAACACTGCAGACGTCGCCGGGCGGGCAGCCCTCCAGCAGATCCTGACCGGCCGCAGCGTGGGCAGGGGCGCCCAGAGGCGGAACAGCGATCAGCGGGACGAGGAAAACGGCGGCGGTCAGGGCACTCCTGGCGGGCTTCATGCCGTGTGAACGATCCCGCCGCGCCCGCAGTAACGATCCCGCGCACAGACCCGGCCACCACACGGCGGGCCAGACCCGGGACGGGCCCCCGCAAGGCCGCACACAGTGCCCGGCAGGCCGGGTGAAGGCCGCGCACGCCTTCGCCCCGCACGGCAAGACCGGGCTCTCGGCCACCAGCCTGCCCCCCGGTTTCCCCCCTCCAGGCGGAGGGCAGGTAGGTCCCCGCGGCCCGCCCGCGGGCCGCGCCCGGGCGCAACCACCGCGCCCGGGGACGAGACGACGAAACGGGGCCGCGATGCCGTTCACCCTGCTGCCGTCCATCCACGTCGGCGACGGCCGCGTCATGCACCTCCTCAGAGGCGAAGTCGTCCCCGAACCCCGGCGCACCGACCCGATGGAAACCGCCGCCGCCTTCAAGGAGCAGGGCGCCCAGTGGCTCCACCTGCTGCCCCTCACCTCCTGGGGACTGTCCTTCGACCTGCGCCTCATCGACCGCATCGCCGAGCACACCGGCCTGAACATCCAGGTCGCCGCCGGCCACACCGTCACCGACGACCACTCCCTGGCCCGCATGCTCGCCACCCGCTGCGCCCGCCTCAACCTGGGCACCGTCACCTTCGACGACCCCACGTGGTGCGCGAAGGCCATCGCCGAGCACGGCGAGCGCATCGGCGTCACCCTGCCCGTGTGGATCACCGCCGAGGGGCCCCGCGTGGCGCGGCACGGCCGGATGGCCGACGGCGGCTGCCTGTGGGAGGCCCTCGAACGGTTCGACCGCATGGGCTGCACCCGCTACGCGGTCACCGACGTCGGCCGCGAGGGAACTCTGACCGGCCCCAACCTCCACCTGCTGCGCGAGGTGTCCGCCCGCACCGACGCCCACGTGCTCGCCGCGGGCGGCATCGCCACCCTCGACGACCTGGCCGCCGTCACCGCCCTCGCGCCCGCGGGCGTGGCGGGCGCCCTCGTCGGACGCGCCCTGTTCACCGACGCCTTCACCCTCACCGACGCCCTCACCGTCGCCCACCGCCCCGAACAGCACGCCTGAACCCACCGGGCCCGGTGCCCTCGCGGCACGGCACCGTCATCGGCCCGCGCGAAGCCCGGCGGGCTCAGCGCCGTGAACGGGGCTGCCCGGGAATCCCCCGGCAGTCACCCCGCCGGGCGGCGGGCGCACCAGACGGCCGGGGCCGGTGGTGGTGCCCGTCCACAGGCACAGGCCGCCCTCTGGTGAGGGCGCGAGCCGTCCCGGGGCTCCG
The DNA here is from genome assembly GCF_040636595.1 of Kitasatospora sp. NPDC036755. NCBI lineage: Bacteria > Bacillati > Actinomycetota > Actinomycetes > Kitasatosporales > Streptomycetaceae > Kitasatospora > Kitasatospora sp. NPDC036755. The sequence continues at coordinate 83,488 of NZ_JBEZUT010000003.1, read as the reverse complement.
CTCGCGGTACCGTTCGGGGCCTGGGCCGGCGAACTGGCGGACAAGGGGGGACCGCGCCCGCGGCGTCACGGGCACCACGGTGCTCATGGCGCCGCGGTCCTGGCGGCCGGGGGAGCCGGGCCGCTCAGACCTCGGCGGTCATCGCGGTCACGGTGACGGTGACGAACTCGGCGGGGCGGACAGGGGCGAAGCCGACCGTCAGGATGATCCGGCCTGCCTCGACGTCCTGGTCGGTCATCGTGACGCCCTTTCCGACCCGGACGCTGAACGCCTCCGCCGACGTGCTCCCCGCCAGCGCGCCCCGCCGCCACAGGCCGTGCAGGTAAGTGTCCGCCGCAGCCTGTACCCGCGTCCACGTCGGCTGGGTGTTCGTCTCGAAGACCGCCATGCTCAGCGCGTTCTGAAGGTCACGTCCGACCGTGTCGGCCAGACGCCGGACCGGAATCTGCGCCCACGTGCCGCCGGTGTCATCGAGCGTCCGGGCGCCCGTGACGACCGTTCCCCTGCCGCCGGTCTCGTGCAGGAAGTTGACCGGCTGGGCGCCGCCCAGCTCCTGCTCGGTCACCTTCCGGGCCGCACGAGCGGCCCTGATGCCGACGTCGGCCGGCGCGACCCACACCCCGCGGTCGCGGTCGACCGCGGACCACACGCCCGCGACCGCGCCCACGGGCGGCACCGGCTGGGACTGGTCCCCGGACGGGACCAGCCAAGGGTGGTAGAGGACGGCGTGGGCGCGCTGGTCCGCGGTCAGCCCGAACGCCAACGCCGCGTCGCGGGCCTCGTGGGCGTCGTGGTCCCGGCCGGCGTGGAAGATCGCCATCGCCCGGCGGCCGGCCGCGTACGCCGCCACCGCCCGCGCCTGCTCCCCGGCCGCGTCGGCACCCCGGTCCCACAGGCCGACCGGAACCAGGACCGTCACATCGCCGAAGGCACCGACCCCGGCCAGCGCCTCCCGCACGCTCCGGCCGGAGGTGTCGGCCAGGTAGCAGAAACCGCCGCCGTTGTCGAAGTACCCGCGCACGACACCGCCCGCGGCTGCGGCCAGGACGCCGCCCCCTGCGGTCTGGAGGAAGTGGAGCAGGCTGTCGACCCTCACCACACCCTCGAACGCCCTCCCGAAGTCCCCGAGGAAGACCGGCACCGCAGTATCACCCGACGACACCCACAGCCCCCCCGTGGACTGCTCGTCCACATAACTCATTGACACACTCCGACCGGACTAGGAGACGACACGACACGGGCCAGGCCCCGGCACCGCAGCCGCCGTTGACGACGACAAGGCACGGCGGGGCCGCTACTTCAATTCCGGAGCGTAGCGAAACCGGGACCGCCGGGTGATCGCATCCGGCACTTCCGGGCAGGCCGGGGACTGCGCACCGGAGCGCCGGGCACCCAGGCCGGCCGACGACTGGTCGGGGCCGTCAATATCACTGATGGCCGGGAAGGTTGCTGTGGCGGAGGCGGTGTTCTTCTCCGAGGAGAACCACAAAGGCGCGAGCAGGGAGCTGGGGATCGGACGGCACCAGATCGGCACGGAGTCCTCGATCTCCTCGGCCCGCGCCCCCCAGGGATGGACGGCCACCCTCTACACCGGTACGGACTTCGACGGCGAGCAGCACCGCGTCACGGGCGACGCCCCGACGCTGGGCGGCTTCAACAACCGCACGGCCTCCATCGAGATCGCGGGACCGCCGGTCTCCGCCCGCGCGAGCATTCTCGAATCGGAGACGAAGATCGACTCGATGTCGGACATCCGCGTCGTCTTCGAGGAAGCTGACTGACCGCCGGGAACCGTTGACCACGTGACGCGCGCCGGGGTGGCGGCACCCTTCACCCGCCCGCCGCGCACACCGGCGCGCGCCTCGCCGCCCCGGGTCCGCCCGGGACGGACCCGGCCAGCCGTGACCATCATCGCGAGCGCCGCACACCGTCCACGCCCCGGCCGGCACGCCCGGGTTCGGGCCTGCCCCGGCCTGGCCGGCCCCGGGTCCGGTCCCCACGCCGGGGGAGACGGCACCGGCCACAGCCCGGTGACGACGGCCGCCCCCCCCTTTCGACAGCCCGTCACAGGCACCGGCCAGCACGCGACTCCCCCAGCCGCAGCCGAGTCCGACTCGACGACCGAAGACAACGCCACCGGAGCCGGCGCCCCCGCTGCGCTCTGCCGCCAGGGCCCGGCCTCCGCCCTGACGTCCGGTCCGCCAACTGCTCCCGCGGCGGCCGTCCCTGCCGCACCCCAGCCCCCTTGGCCTTGACCATCCGGTGTCCCCGGCGGCCCGCAGGTGTACACGATCGTGTGGTCCTGCCGGCAGGACGCCCGAACGGCCCCCGCCACGCACCTACTGTTCCCAGCGGAGCGCGCTCCCGGCCCCGGGAGCGGTCCACCGGAGAACAAGGAGCTGGTCCGCCATGCCCGGAGCACCCAGGACTGCCACCGAACGCCTGGACCGCCTGAACGCCGCCCTGTCCGGCACCCGGGCGCACAGCCGCGCCGACAACCGGATGCGGATGAACCGCCCCGGCAACATCCTGTTCGGGGTCCTGCTGCACGCCGCGGCGCGCCTCGACCAGGGACTGCCCCTGACCGACCTGGAGCAGCGCCTGATCACCCAGGCGGGCAAGTACATGCCCGCACAGGAACTGCCCGCCTTCGGCCGGGCCTACCGCGAAGCCGTCGCCCGCGGGTCGATCGCCGTCCTCCCCCAGGCGATCACGGACGTGCCGGTGGAGAAGGGCTTCAGCAGCGCCGACCTGACCGCGGCCCTGCCCGCCCTGACGCAGGAGATCAACGCCCAGGACAACGTCCGCGTCGTCGACATCAGCAAGCTCGGCAAGGACGAGCCGGTCGACAACGACGACTACACCGCGGCCATGGCCCGGTACGGCCGCGGCATCACCATCCTCAACGCCCCGCGGCAGGAGTCGGACACCCAGAGCCTGCTGGACGTGCACATCCGCATGTACCGGTTCACGGCCACGAGGGAGTCCTCCGGGGAGGCCGGCAGTGACGAGATCTACTGGGGAGTGAGCGCGGGCAGCGACACCACCGCCAGGAGGTCGTTCAAGACCAGGGAGTACGGGTCCGTCGACACCGGCGAGACCCACCAGTTCGACTACGCGTACCGCAAGGAGACCTACGTGTTCAGCGGCACGGTCGACAGGCACCTGTCGACCGAGTTCGAGTGCTGGGAGGCCGACAGCAGCCCCGGCAGCTTCTACAGCAAGCTGATCGAAGCCCTGTCCGACTTCTCCGAGCACGCCGCGGACACCTCCAGCGAGATCTCCCAGTTCTACGACAACGAGACGAGGAAGGCCGCCGCCTGGGCCGCCCTGCTCGCCGTCGGCGCGGGCCTGCTCAGCTCCCTCCTCAGCCTGTTCATCAACGACGACGACCTCGTCCTCGCCCGCTCCATCGGCTTCTCCCGCGAATACCTGATGGACCTCCAGCGGATGGAACAGGACTGGTGGGACTTCAACGGCGGCGACGGCGGCAGGCACCGCCTCTTCCTGAAGTTCGCCTAACCCGACAGATCCACCCGCCCTCCGGCCGGCCCGGCCCGCGAACGGCGTGCCGCAGGACACGACCAGGGCCGGCCCGTCCCACAGCCCGCACGCCCCGTGTGCCGGGCCGCAGGCGGGCCACCCCGCCCGGCACACGCGGACCCGGCCGGCGGCACGGGCCGCCGCCCGCGGCGCACGCCCGAAACACGCAGACGGCACCGTACCCGCGAGGCCACCGCCGCGGCCGCCCGGCGGGCCCGCTGCGCTCTGCCACCGGAGCCCGGCCTCCGTCCGCCGGCGTCCGGTTCGCCAACTGCTCCTCCGGCGACCGTCCTTGCCGCACGCACGCCCCTGGGCCTTGACCACGCGACGTCGCCGGCGGCCCGGATAACACCCCGGATGCCCGAGGAACCGCAACGAGTCCACCAGCGGCGAACACCGAGCACCGTCCGGCCGCCATCGGCCGACGCCGAACCGTCCCGCCCGTGCAGAGAAGCGCCCTGAGGCCACCCGGCCGCGGCACCCGCCACGGGCAGCCCCAGGGCCCGGACCCGAGCACGCCGCCCCTGTCCGCGCCCCGCACCTGCCCGGGCTGAGCCTTGCGCACGTCAACTCGCTGTTGGCGCCGCCGGATTCCGGCTGGGCCGGAGTGGGTATCGAGATCCGTCGACGGGTGACGGCAGGGCTTGACCACACTGCTCAGGTCAAGCGTCAAGCCGTACGGCACGGTCCGCCTGCCGCATGGACAAGCCGCCTCGCCCTCGGGCGGGCCGCCACCGTGCCCCACCCCCTGCCCCCGGCGCACACCGCTGGCCGATCGAGCGCGGAGACACGATGACGGACTTCCAGAACCTCGCCGGCCCCCGGACGGAGGAGGCGGCGCGGAAGGCGCCCCCCGGCTCCGGCCTGGAGGCCCATCACCAGTGGATGACGGCGCTCTGGCGCACCAGCAGGATGGCCGGCGAAGCGCCCCTCCCGGTCGACGGCGCGGACGCACTGCGCTACGTCGCGCCACAGGACCGCGACGTCTTGGAAGCTTTCTTCGACTGGTACTGCCGCAGGTTCCCCGTCACACAGCTTCTTGACCTGAAGCATCTGAAGGACCAGACGCACCTGACCGTCATGTCTTTCCCGAAAGTGCGGGATTTCAGCACGCTGGCCACGCTGAACCACGCCATGCTGGTGACGTTCTACGTCGACGACTACCGTCACCGGCTGGATCTGGTGCGACTGCTCGACGACAGTCGCGCGGACACAGTGTTTCACGCGTTCATGGAATACATCCGGAGTGATATTCCCGGAACCTACGAAGAATACACGGACGTGTTCCGTGAGTTTCTCGCCGGAAGCCTGCTGCAAGGCAAGATCAAGCGGAGTGATCTCCTGTACAGCAGGGTGAAGAGCAGGACCATGGGCATCGTACCCGTGCACTACATCCTGTGGAGCCTGTACGGGCTCCCGTCCGGGAAATTCGGCGCCCTGAAACTCCACAACTACATGCACTGGCTGGAGATCGACACGGTCCTGGTCAACGACCGGTACTCACTCGCCAAGGAGTCCGCCTCCCGCGAGTGGAACGCACTTGGCGCACACGAGCTCACCCACGAAGAGCTGACCGCCATGATCGACGACAACTACGCCCACCTGATCACGGCCCTCGGAGAGCTGCTGGCAACCGAACAAGACCGGACGTGCGTGGAGGCGTACGAGGACTTCAAGATCTGCGCGGACGCCACGAAGACCTGGGAGGAGTTCTCGCCCAGGTACCACCCCGACCAGGACGGCACGAAGACCGAAGGGCCGGAACGCGGCCGGCCGGCGCCCCTCCGCATCCCCTGCGGCCCGACAGGACTGGGAACCAGCGGCCTGCGACTGGACGGCAACAGCACCGGCTGACCCGACAGACAGCGGCAGCAACAGGAAGCCCGGCGTCCAGGGCCCGCAGGGCCCCCGCAGCCGGCCGCCGCGCAGGACGCGGCTCATGGCGGCACGACGGCCCCACCGGGGTGCGCCCCGCCGCCCGCACCCCGGCGGGATGCGGGCGCGCAGGCGCCCGGCGCCTTCTCAGTAGGCGGTGGTGGGGTAGCTGGGGGCGGCGCCGGGATGGGCGGGGTCGGCGACGAGGACACCCTTGTTCTTCGGCTGGGAGAGAAGAACGTGCCAGAAGCAGTCGACGGCGGGTCCGGTGGCGTCACGGTGGGGGGCGATGCTGTAGATCGTCTCGCCCCGGGCCTCGGCTGCGGCGGCGGACCTGGTGGAGATGAAGCCGTACAGGTCGCTGTTGTTCCAGACCTCGACGACGGGGTTGGCCGGGCCCTCGGGCGCGGGCAGTTCCCGCTCGTCGTCGTAGAAGGTGCCCTCGCGCTGGTGGCGCTCGTCGTCGGCGAGGGCGGTGTCGACCAGGCCGAGGGAACGGCCGTCCTTGAGCCCGAAGCAGACGTCCGGGTGGTGCGCGGTGTCGCTCTTGCACCGCGCGATGGAGGCGTAGCGGTACCAGGTGTCGGTGCCGGCGGCGTTCGCGGGCCCGGGGGCCGCCAGCGCGCCGGCGGCCAGGGCGAGGACGGCGACGGCCGCGGCGGCGGCGCTCCTGCGTCGTTCGACGGTGATCACACGAGACTCCCAACGCCGGGCCGGGCCCGGCACACGCCAATAAGTCCCACTCAGCGTAGTGGCTCGAACGCTTTGCGTTGCGCCGTGTCGCGGGCCGGGGCCCTGGCGCAGGCGTTCGCCCCAGGGAGCACGGCGACACCCCCGGAGGGCCTCTGGCCCCCTCGGGGCGGGCGGGCGTATGCTCCGCCGGATGGAGAGCGGCGGCGCAGCACCTGGGTGTGAAGTCCTCGTCGTGGGAGCATACTTCGCCGATCTCGTCTTCCACGGCCTGCCGCACCCGCCCGTACCGGATGGCGAGGTGTTCGCCGAGGGCCTCGCGCTGGTGCCGGGCGGCGCCTACACCCTGGCCATGGCCGTGCGCCGGCTGGGGCGCAGCGTGGTGTGGGGCGCGGACTTCGGCGCGGACGTGTTCAGTGCGCAGGTGCTGGCGGCGGCGCGGGCGGAGGGGCTGGACGAGGCGGGCTTTCGCCACCATGCCTTCCCGGTGCGCAGTGTGACGGTGGCCCTGTCGGGGCCGTGTGAGCGGGCGATGGTCAGCTATCAGGACCCGGTGCCCGCTCGTGCGCTCGTGCCGCTGGTGGAGTGCCACCGGCCGCGTGTGCTGATGCTGCCTCAGCTGCGGTGGGACGAGGAGACGGTGGGGGCGTGCCGGGCGGCGCGCGGGACGGGGGCGCTGGTGGTGATGGACGGCCACGACACCCCGGCGACGCTTGCGGACCCGCGGGTGCGGCGCGTCCTCGCCGAGGTCGACGTCTTCACGCCCAACGCCGCCGAGGCCCTGCGGCTGACCGGCGCGGCCACCGTGGACGGGGCGCTGGCGGATCTCGCGGCCCTGGTCCCGACCGTCGTGGTCACCCGCGGCGCCAGCGGGGCCGTCGCCGTCCACGGCGGCGTGCGGTACGAGGTCGCGGCGCTCGCGGTGCGGGCCGTGGACGCCACGGCGGCGGGTGACTGCTTCAACGCGGGCCTCGTCCACGGCCTGCTCGCCGGCTGGGACATGCCCGCCTGCCTGGCCGCCGCGGCGGCCTGCGGGGCCGCGGCGACGACGGGCCCCGGCTCCACCGCGGCCCTGCACGCGAAGGACCTGCCCGGCTGGCTGGAGGGCGCATACCCCGCCCACCCAGCCGTGACGTGAACACTTCACCACCGGGTGTGGTCGTGTTAGCTTCACTCGGATGTCGAGGATTCTGGTCACCGATCTGGACGGCACCCTGCTCGGCGGCGGCACCGGCGAGCGGCGCCGGCTGCGCGACGCACTGGCCCGCCACCCCGGGGTGAGCGTCGTCTTCGCCACCGGCCGGGGAGCGGCATCGGTACGCCAGGTCCTGCACGACGCGCTCGTCCCCCGCCCGCGGTGGATCATCGCCGACGTCGGCGCCACCGTCCTCGACGGCACCGGCCTCTCCCCCCTCCAGCCCCTGCAGGAACAGCTGCGCGCCGGCTGGCCGGGCCAGGAGCGGGTACGCGCCGCGCTCGCCGGCTTCCCCGCCCTCACCTACCAGCACGCGGTCACGCAGGAGGGCCGCTGCTCGTACTACCTCGCCCCCAACGGCCTCACCCCCGAGCTCACCGCGAGCGTGGAGGCGCTGGGCTGCAGGTGGGAGTACTCGGCGGGCCACTACTTCGACGTCCTGCCGCCGCGCGCGTCCAAGGGCGGCGCGCTGCGGGCACTCGCGCAGGCGCGGGCCTGGCCGGTGCGGTCGATCCTGGTGGCCGGCGACTCGCTCAACGACCTGTCCCTGTTCCGCCTCGGCACCCACGGCGTGATCGTGGCCGGCGCCGAACCCGCGCTGAGCACCGCGGTCGGCCACGACCCGCTCGTCCACCGCCCCAGCCAGGCGGGCGCGGGCGGCATCCTCGCGGCCCTGCACACCCTGGGCTGGGTGACCCCGCCCCGGCGTCCCCGCCGGCGCGGGCACGCACTCGTCGTCGGCTACCACCGCCCGCCCGCCCACCGCAGCAACGCGGGCACCCGCACCCCCGCCAGCCCCAACGGCATCCTGCCCACCCTGACCAGCGCCTTCGCCGACGGCCTGCCCGGCATCTGGGTCGCCGCCACCACCCCCGGCACCAGCCCGGCCCCCCGCACACACCCCGCCGAGGCGCCACCCTCCGCCCCGCCGGCCGGGGAAGAGGCCCCCGCAGCCCGCCGCGACGGGCCGCCCCTGTCCCTCGTGCCGCTGAGCGCACACCAGTGGAGCGGCTACTTCCACCAGGCGTGCAAGGAACTCCTGTGGCCGGTCCTGATGTCCGAGCCCCACCGCATGGCCTTCCGGGAACGGTCCTGGGCCGCCTACCGCGCCGTCAACGCCCGCTTCGCCCGGCACATCGCCGACCGCGCCGCGCCCGGCGCGACCGTCTGGCTGCACGACTACAACCTGTGGCTCGTGCCCGGAATCCTGCGCACCCTGCGGCCCGACCTGCGCCTGGGGCTGTTCCACCACACGCCCTTCCCCCCGGCACTAACCTTCGCCGCCCTGCCCGTCGCCGCGCAGCTGCGGGCCTCCCTCGCCCAGCTCGACTGGGCCGGCTTCCACACCGCCGCCTTCGCCGAACACTTCCGAAACGCCCTCGGCAACGCCCGCCCCCTGCCCCGCATCGGAGTCCACCCGCTGGGGATCGACCGGCCCGCCATCGAGGCCATCGTCCGCACCCGCCCCCGCACCGGGCCCCCGCCGGCCCACCGCCTGGTGCTCTCCGTCGAACGTCTCGACTACGCCAAAGCCCCCGTGCAGAAGGTCGACGCCCTCGAACGCCTCCTCACCAACCGCCCCGACCTGCGCGGCCAGGTGACCTTCCGCCTCATCTGCCCCCCACCGGAACCAGGCATCACCGCCTACGACACCACCCGAGCCCTCCTCGAACAACGCGTACGCCAGGTCAACACCACCTGGGCCCACGACGGCTGGCAGCCCGTCGACTACCGCCCCACCCACCTCCCCTTCCCCGACGTCGTCGACCAGTACCTGGCCGCCGACGTGCTCTGGGTGACCTCCCTCCAGGACGGCATGAACCTCACCGCCAAGGAGTTCGTCGCCGCCCAGACCGCCCACCCCCGCCCCGCCACCCACCGCCCCGGCATCCTCGTCCTCTCCCGCCACACCGGAGCCGCCGCCGCCTTCGGCGACACCGCCCTGCTCACCGACCCCCACTCACCCGAAGACCTCACCAGCACACTCGCCCGCGCCCTCACCACCCCCACCGCAGAACGCGAATCCCGCATGAACCGCCTCTCCCACCTCCTGGGCCACGAACGGCCCGTCGACTGGGCCCGGCAAGTCGTCGACGCCATCCGGCAGCCACCAGACAACCCGGACAGCCACGGCCGCCCCGACCGGATCCGTCGCGGCCCGGTTCGGCCGGCGGCGAGAAGGGCGTGAAAGCGCCCGCGGGCGCCGACCGCCAGGCGTAGCGGGCACCAGGGCGATGGGCCCGGCATCGTGATCCGGGGCCGCCTGTGGCGCCTGGTCGGACAGTCCGCCGCAGCCGGCTGGCGCCGGGTGCCAGCGGTTGCACCGTGCTGCTCGGGCCGAAGGCGCGCGGGTTCCAGGGCAGGTCCCCCGGCAAGATCACAGCAGGTCGTATCGTCTCTGCGGTGGCATCCCCCTCTTCCTCCGACCTCCCGGTCCGGCGCTTCTCGTCACCGTTCCCCAAGGGCTATACACCCTGTTTCAAGGGCCATCCGGTACGTTCGCAGCCCGTGGTTCCGGAACTGGCCCGCCGGGACGAGACCCGCACCGGCCTGTTCCACCTGTGGGACCCGCAGTGGGGCGCGCGCGGCATGAGCACCCTCGCCTGCCCCCGCTTCTCGGGCTGCACGCCGTTGGCACCGGAACACCTGGGGGAGCCGATCATGGCGGCGCTCGTTCCCCCCGCGCAACGCTGCGGCGGCCCCTCGCCGTGGCCCACCTACGTACAGCGAGCCTGGGACGGACCCTTGCCGGAGCGCTGGGACGACGAGGTCATCCCGCGCTGGTACGTCTGGTGGCGGCTGTTCGAACTCCAGGGCGGCCGGTGCGCCTGCTGCCTGGCCTCTCCCACCGCCATCGACCACGACCACCGGACGGGGCTTGTACGCGGCCTGCTGTGCACCTCGTGCAACTCGCTCGAAGCCGCCTGCTTCCGCCGGGACCGGATGTGCATCCACCCGCCGCCGCACTGCTTCAACGCCTACTGGAGGAACCCGCCCGCGCTGCTGTTCGGATGGCTGTGGCACAACAAGTCGTCGTTCCGCCTCGCGCCCTGGACAGGGGGGCCTGCGGCTGCGGCGCCGAGGCGTCGGGCATCCTCCTGACCAAGCCAGGGCCCGCCCCGGCAACAGCCCCGGAGCCTGGCTCAGCGGCGGCCGTAGTCCGACGGGGCGTTCACTGCGTCGGCTGCTCGGGCCGGTGTCCGTGGTCCAGGAGCTGGGCGAGGCGGTCCGCGTAAGCGGTGATGCGCCGGCGCAGGAGGAGGCGGCCAGCCTTCTGGTTGACGGGGGTGTAGGTCTGGGCGATGTTGTCGACGAGCCGGCTGGAGTCCGCCCCGGCCTCGCGCAGGCCGGCCAGCACGGGGCTGTGGGTGTACTCGGCCTGGGTGATGTCGGTCCACACCAGGACGGTGGCGGTCAGCCGTCCCTCCTCGCCGGCCATCCTGGGGAAGCGGGGGCTCAGGTCGCCGAAGAGTGCGGCCCATTGTTCGGCGGGCAGCTGCCAGTGGGTGAGGGCTGTGCGGCGCCGGGTGTAGTCGACGCGGGCCTGGTCGTCGTCGAGGCGGCAGGCGATCTGGTCCACGCGGTGCTCGAAGTCCCGCCACAGGGTGGGGCCCATCTGCGGGCGGAGCTTGTTCATCGTGCTGGCGGCCTTGGCGACGGGGATGCCGAGAAGGCGGGCGCACTGGGAGTAGGAGCCGCCGGCCGCCATCTCGGCGAGTTTGAGGCTGACGGCTCGTCGCAGGTGCCGGGGTGTGTAGCTGGTGGGGTTGTTCAGGCGGTCGGCGAAGTCGGCGAAGTGCTGGTCGTACCAGGGCTGGGGGAGGTACGGCGGGACGTGCTGGGGCCCGAAGCGGCAGTCGCGGGAGGCGACTCGCACGCTGCCGTTCTCGGTGCGGCCGGCGGCGTGGAAGCCGTGCCGGTGGCGCACGAGCGCGCGGGCCAGACGCGGTGAGATGGTCTTGCGCCGCAGCGCGGTGTAGGCGCTCGCGTCGCGCCGGAAGGCGGCCTGGGCCAGGGGCTGGAGCCGCTCGCGCACATCACCCGGGTCGTGCTCGTCGCCGAGAAGGTGTTCGGCGGCCAGCAGGAGGGCGCCGCAGGTGGCGCTGTCCTGGGGTGCGGTCCACCGGTCCGGGGCCTGGGCGCCGGCGCGGATGGTCTGGACGTGGTCGTCGATGAGGTCCAGCATCCACGGCTCCAGGGTGAGGCCGTCGGCGGGGGCGGGCCAGCTGAGTGCGATCAGCTGGCTGGTGGCGGCGAGGTCCGGGAAGTACGCCCCGCCGGGCGCTGGGCCGGCGTGGTGCAGCCGGGCCTGGAGCCGCTGCTGGAGGCCGATCAGCCTCCCGACGCCGCCGGTGGCAGGTGGCGGGTGTGCCCCGGGTGGTGGCTGGTCGAGGCGGGCGCCGCAGACGGGCCCGCAGGCGCCAAGGCGGCTGCTGCCCGGCACGGCGGCGTCGCCGCGGCAGGCCAGCGGGTGGATGCCCGGTGTGCCGGGCCGGTGGAGCAGGGCTGCCCGGCGGTGGTGGATCGGGTTGGACGATCCGCCGCAGTGCGGGCACTCGTGGGCGAGCAGGCGCTGGTGGGCGGGGCAGGCGAAGACGACGGGCAGGTGCCAGCTGGCCTTCCACGCACCGCCGAGCAGGTCCTGGATGGGGCTGCCGTCGCCGGCCAGGCAGGCCGGGCAGTAGCGCGGTGCGAGGGTGAAGGCCCAGGTGCGGGCGAAGAACGCGGTGGCGAGGCGGCTGTGGGCGGGTACGGCCTTCAGCGCGGGATAGGTGTCTTCGAAGCGTCGAAGTCCCAGGTCCGCGACCTCGCGTGGGGTGAGGCGGGTGGCGGCGGCGAACGCCGTGGCCGTGACCGGTGCCAGGCCCAGGAGGTGGTCGGTGCTCAGGCGGCCGTTGCGGATCGGGCCGAGGCCGGCCAGTTCGGCGGTGCGGGCCGGGGTGCGGCGGATCCGGAAGGAGAGCCGCAGCAGGAAGCCGGCCATCGACTCCTCGGGCAGCGGGGCCAGGCTGCGGGCCAGCGGACGGCCCGTCACCTGGTCCGTCCTGTGGCGAATTCGGCCGCGGGCCGGGCGTCGCACCGGGCGGCGAGCTCGTCGGCGTAGGGGGCCAGGCGCGCCAAAAGGCGGGCTTTGTCGCCCCTGCGCACCCCCAGGAGGCGGACCGTCTCGCGCACCAGATCGGCCCCGCCGTCCAGCTGCGGCCCCGTGCCGCCGGCACGGACCAGAGGACTGAACAGGTATTCACCCTCGGTGACGCGGGCCCAGACCAGGACCGAGGCCGGCAGCCGCATCGCGCGGGCGGTGGGCAGGCCGGCGGCCAGGACGTCCCAGTCCTCCTCGGGGATGGCCCACGCGCTGAGCGCCGCGCGGCGCCGGGCGTAGTCGATCCGCCGGTCGTGCCGGTCGAGTTCGCCGGCGATCGCCTCCACCGCGGCCAGGAACTGTCCCCAGTGCGCGTCCGGGGTTCGTGCCCGCAGCTGCTTGAAACCGGAGACGGCGTGGCCGGGCGGGATGGCGAGCAGGCGTGCCCCGTCGTCCCGGGTGCCGCCCAGGGTCATCTCGGCGAGTTTCAGCGCGGCGGCCCGGCGCACGAGGCGGCTGTTGCTGCGGCTGGCGGCCGTGAGGTGCGCGCTGAAGCCGGCGAGGTGGCGCTCGTACCAGTCGGTGGGCAGGAGCTGGGGGACGTGCCGGGGGGCGAAGAGGCAGGGGCGGGAGGCCACCCGCAGGACGCCGGAGGTGCCGGCACCGGCGGTGGCGTGGAAGCCGAACTGCTGGCGCGACAGGGCGAGGGCCAGCGGCGTGGACAGCCGGCGGCGGATGATCCCCGCGTAGCGGAGCCGGTCGGTGTCGAACGCCGTGCGGGCGAGGGCCTGCATCGCCTCGCGCAGGGTGGCCGCGTCCGGCTCGGCCAGGAGGTGCTCGCTCATCGCGAGCAGGGCCGCCGTTGCGGCGGCCGGTGCCGGGGGGCCGATGACCTCGCGGCCGTTGTGCCCGTGGGGGAGGTCGGCGGTGCGTCGGCGTACGTCCTGGATGTGCGTGTCGAGTGTGTCCGCCAGTGCGGTGGGCAGCGGTGCGAGGTCGGCGGCGATGGGCCAGGTGATCTTGATGAGCTGGCTGACGGCCACCAGGTCCGGGAAGAACAGCGAACCGGTGCCCGTGTCCGCGGCGAGGTGGTGGTCGAGGCGTTCCTGGAGCCCGAGCACGGTGGTCAGCTGGGCCGGGGCGAGCGACCGCACGGCGGGATCGGGCGTGGTGAGGTCGGTGCCGCACAGCGGGCGGGGCCTGCTCGACTGCGCGTTAGGGGCGAGGTTGCGGCACTGGGTGGGGTGCAGGCCGGCGCCGTGCAGGTGGAGGATGGCGCTGGCGCGCCCGTCGTAGGAGAGGTTGGCGGGCCGCCGGCAGTGCGGGCACAGGTGTTCCAGCAGTCGGCGGTGGCGGTTGCAGGCGAAGACGACGGGCAGGTGCCAGCTGGCCTTCCACGCACCGCCGAGCAGGTCCTGGATGGGGCTGCCGTCTCCGGCCAGGCAGGCCGGGCAGAAGCGGCTGGCGGTGGTGAACGCCCACACGTTGAAGCCCACCCGGCCGTCGGTGCGGGTGCCGGCCTGGGCCATCGGCGGGTAGGCGGCGGCGTACTGGCGCAGTCCCAGGGCGGAGACTTCGCGTGGGCTCAGGCGGGTGGCGGCGGCGAACGCCGCCGCCCGCTCGGGCCCGAGGTCGACCAGCAGGTGCGCGGGCAGGCGGACCATGCGCCCCGAACGGTAGGGGGCGAGGCCGGTCAGCACGCCGATGCGCCCGGGTGGCCGGCGAAGGCGGTGGGCCAGCCGCAGGACGTAGCCGGCCAGGGATTCCTGCGGCAGGGGCGCGAGGCTGCGGGCGAGCGGGGCCGGGGCGGTGGTCAACTCACCGCCCCGCTGGGGCCGGCGTCGTCGAAGACCGTGTTGCGCCCTCGCGCCGCCTTCCTCCTGGCCGGGGCGGGGATGTGGGGCTGCTCGCCGGAGGCGGCGTCCAGGTCGGGCAGGTCGGTGGGGGTGACCGTGAAGGCGTCGAGCAGGTCGATGGTCAGCCGCTCGCTGCCATCGCGGATCGCGCGGCGGCAGCCGGTCTGGATGAGCTTCTCCAGCAGCCCCACCACCCCGCCGGTGCGGCGGAACAGGTACTCGGGCATGCCACCGGTGGTGAGCATGCCCTCGGTGTCGGTCAGCAGCCGCAGATGCTGCTCAAGGCCCGCCAGGTGCGCGGTCCACGCGGCGATCCGCGCGGGCGTGTCGTAGCCGAACGCGTCGAGGTCGATCAGGTCGAAGCGCCGTTCGTGCTGGGTGGCGGCCTGGTCGTTGGGGCTCTTGCCGCGGTCCGGGACCGGCTTGAAGATCCACTGGCCGGTCCTGGCGTCCCGGCGCCCGTCGCGCAGCAGCGCGGAGTTCGGGATGCCGACGCCCACCAGGATCAGGGTGACGGGCATGCTCATCATCTCCCGGATCAGGTCCAGGACGTCCTGGTCCGCTTCCCGGTGCAGCTTCAACCTCGTGATGTCGTCGATCACCAGCGCCTTGGAACCATGCGCGAAGATCGCGTCCTTCACGGTGCGGACGAGGTCCTCCAGGCGCATGCCCTTGTGGTCCTCGCCGAAGAAGTCGAGGATCCGCTGGCAGGTGGAGATCGGCGTCGCCCGGACCGGACAGCGCACGTACGCCACCGGGGCGTGCAGGTCCCGGGTGCCCTCGATCGCTTCCGGGTTGACCTGCCCGTGCAGCTGGAGCCACTCGTCCTCGAACGCGGCGAGCGCCTCGCACACCGTCTCGGTCTTGCCCTGGGCGCCGCCGCCGTTGACCATCACGCCGGTGCGTGTGCCCCACTTGTGGCTGAACGCGCCGTCCTCGATGCGGGTCTTGACCAGGTCGGCCACGGCCTCGCTCATCGGGGTGGCCTGCACCGGCAGACTGCTGTGGGTGGCCAGGCGGTGCAGGTCGTGGATCCGGGCCTGCCTGGGGCTCAGCCGCGCGTACTGCGCCGCGGTCAGCCGCGGCGCCGGCACGAACGCGTCCCGGCTCGCCCGCCACCGCTCCCAGCCCTGCCAGTGCGTGCGGTCCAGCGGCGGGCCCGGCAGGAACACCGGCACCGTTCCCTCCTCGCTCCCGCTCACCGGGTCTCCTCCGCAACCGTGGTGTCGTCCTCGTCGGGCAGGGCGAGCAGGCTCACCGCCCGCAGCCGCTCCCCCAGCCTGGGCGGCGGCACCGGCCGGGCAGGTACCGCCTGCTCCCTCCGGCGCCGGCGCTCGGCGTCCACCGCGCACTGGCCGGTCTCGGCCCGCTCCCGCCAGGCGAGCGGCGTCACCGTCGCGCCGCCCGCTCCGGCGGCCTCCTCGGCGGGCGGCGCCGCCTGCGGTGCCGGTACCGGGCGGTCGGCCGCGGCGGCGGCCACCTGGGCGACCTCCCGCGCGTGTTCCACCTTCTGGCCCGGGCTCAGCCGGGCCGGCCACTGCTCCACCGGCACGCTCGCGCCGATGAGCTCCAGCAGCACCGGCAGCAGCTCGGCGTCCGACTTCGGCGCCATCCCGCGACGGCGGACCTCCCGCAGCACCTCCCGCACCCGGGCGTCCCCGAACGCCGGCACCCGGCCCTCCTCGGGCAGACCGGTCCAGCGCAGGGTGTGCCAGTCGTGAGTGCGCGGGTCCTGGAAGAACACGAAGCACGGGTCACGCGGATCGCGGTGGAAGACGTACCGGTTGCGGGCCACCCCGCCCCGCCCGGAGGCGGCGAAGCGGTAGTCGTCCAGGGCGGCGCCGTCGTACCAGAGGTTCTTGATCTTCACGCCGCGCTTGCCGTGGATCATCACGCGATGGGTCGGCAGCAGCTGGTAGTACAGCTCGGCCGGCGGGATCTGCAGCGCGAACCCGCCCTGCACCATCGAGGCGGCGAACAGGCTGTTCGGACTGTGGTCCCCGGCCGGATCCCAGCTCGGGGCATATGCGCCGAATCGGCGGTTCTGCCACACCTTGACGATCCAGGTGGCGATCATGTGTTCCATCTCGGCGACCGTCAGCACCGCGTCGCCCTCCGGGTCCACGCCCCGGTCGGCCACATCCACGCCCTGGTAGCCGGGCAGGATACGGAACAGCAGTGACTGGATCGCGCCGAAGGCCCGCTCCACCGCCTGCTTGTCGGTCGGGCGAAGGACCCGGCTCGGGCGTATGTTCGCCCCGATCACGCGCTGCACCTCGGTGACATGGTGGTTCTTGTAGACGGAGCCGTGGTCGGTGGTGACGGTCTCCGGGGCGAAGAACGGCAGACCGGCGACCCCGTGCCCGGCGAACTCGGCGACCAGCGTGGCCGGCACCCCCGGGTAGGCCCACTCCATGTCCTCGCCCCAGTCCGGGCGCATCGGCAGCGGCATCATCACGTCCCGCAGCACCATCGCCACGTCGACCGCCGTGTCGGAGACCAGCGTGAGGCGGAACGCCACGATCGAGTGGGTGTAGACGTCCAGGGCCAGGGTCAGGTGAACGGACACCGCCTCGCCGAACACGTCCTCGCGGACCTTCACCGGCAGGATCGTGGTGTCCAGCGCGACGACCTGCCCGGGCCGGTGCACCACGACGTGCCGCCCGGTCGCGTTCTCCTGCACCCGGGCCGCCGAGCGGCTGTAGCGCTGGCGCGCGCCCGTGGAGCCGAACCACTCCCGCCACACCACTCGCAGGGTCTCGTAACTCGGCACCGGCTCCTGGGCCCCGTGGGTCTCCCGGACGTACTGGTGGACGAGGCGTTCGCGGTCCTTGGCGGTCAGCTTCGAGCGGTGCAGCGTCTCCGCGCGGACCGCGAAGAGCGCCTCGCGCACCGCGGGAGAGATACGCCTCCCCGTCGCCTCCCGCAGCCACCGGTCGTCCGCCACACCCACCGCGCCGAACCGGATCCGGCCGCGGTCCCAGCGGATCAGCGTGCGGTAGCTCACCCTGTCCAGCGCGAGCGCCCGGGCCCCGTCTGGATCCGCCGCGGCGGCCTGCCGCAGCTCCAGCGCCTTGTGCTGCCGGCGCTGGGTCAGCGTGGTGGTGTCCGGGTCGTAGCCGGGACGCGGCTCGCCAGCCGCCGGCCGCAGCGCATCGCCGCTGCGGTAGCCGGTCTCCACCTCCAGCAGGTGTTCCATCCGCAGCGCGACCAGCGCCCGCCGCTGCGGCGGCAGGTCCGCGAGCGCCTTCGGCTGCCGGCCGCGGCTGGCCGCCGGCAGGTCCGCCCGGGTGCGCGTGGAGGGGCGGCAGCGCGGATGGTGCATCAACTCCCGCAGCGAGGTGGTCCAGGGCTCGGCGCCCTCCCGAACCAGCGTCACCCGCCCCAGCTGCGGCTGGACCACATCCACGGTCCACTCGCACCCGTTCACGATCAGCTCGATGCCAGGCGCGAGATCCCAGCAGGCCGCCGGCGTCAAGCTGCCGCCCCCGTCCCTGCGTCACCAGGAGCGAGACGGACCGGGCTCGCGTCGGTGAGCGGCGCCGACACGTCGATACCCAGACGCCGGTGCCACATCAAGTGCACAGCGTGCGCGCGGGCGACGGCCGGCACGCTGCACCGCCCGACCAGGTCGCCGAAGTTCAGCGGCCCGCCCGCGACGGCGCCGAGCAACTCGCCCTGCAGCCCGAGCGGGTCACTCAGCCGACGCCGCCCGGCAGACAGGGCGTCCACCAGCTCCGGCACGTTCTCCCGCCAGCCGGACACCACGCTGTAGCGCCACCCGGCAGCAAGCGCCGCCTCGGCCGCCGCCGCGAACCTCAGCGCGTCCTCGGGGCGGATCCGGCCACCCGGCCGCACGTCCACCAGCCACGGCCCCGTCCCGGTCAGCAGCAGGAAGTCCGGAGTGTGCTCCCGCGAACCGGCCGCCGAATCGAACCGCAGCCGAAACGGCTGGGACAGCGCCTCCGCCAGGTCCGCGGCGAAGTCCGCCACCAGGAGCAGGCTCTCCTCCTCAAAGCTCTCGAAGCCGTGGTGGCGGCCGGTGGACACCAGGTACTCCAGGCCCGGCCGGTGCCACTGCCCGGTCCGCCAGGTGAACCGCCGCACCGGCCGGCTCCGGACGATCTCCGCTTCAGCCTCGGCCAAATCCCGGACCGCGTACACCACCGGCGTCCGCCCGAAGCGCCACGTCGTCGTCCACCGGCGCGTCCACCCCGACTCCAGCGCCAGCTCACCGGCAGACCCGCGAAAGCCCGCGTCCAGGTGCGCAAGGTCCTCCAGCCCTTGCGCATCCGACCACCGGACAGTCGCCGCCGCCGCCCGCCCACCACGTAACGCCATGACCGCCCGCTCCTTCGCCGCCCCACGATCAACGAGCAACCTACGACGAAGATCCAGCTCTAGGTGCATGTTCCCGACAATCAGGCGACACCAGCGCCGAGGCTGTCAGCACCGCCCTGTACGAATATGCCAACTAGATTCTGCCGATCATGCGTTTAGATGCCGCTCGGAACTGGCACAACACCAGCTCATGGCGCTGATCGAGTGCCATCTATCAGCAGTGGTCGCATCGCCGTGCACCCAGGTCTACGTCGGCTACCAGCCGGACAATCGACACGTCGACACCTGGATCATCGCGCTGCACGGCACCGCCCGGCAGCCCGGCTGGCGGGCCACCTTCAACCGGCACACTCCCGCCGAGCTGGTGATCGACCTTCTCACCTCCATGGTCGACCGCTCCGTCCCCCGCCCGGCCACCACCTCCTCGTCGCCCTCCTGAAAGGACGCGCCATCCCTCGTACTCTCCGCCTGCCTGCCCGTCGTCGCCTCGCCCTCGCTGAGTACCTGATCAGCGCCGCCGCCGTGGGCCTGGCCCTCGACGCGCTGCTGCTCAGCGAGCACGCCGCCGTCCGCGTGGGGCTGCTTCTGATGACCCTCCAGTTGGTCGTCGCGCGGGCCCTGCTTGTCCGTGTCCCGGCCGTCGTCGAGCCCTCTGAGCGCCGGATTCCCCGGCAGCGCTGCCCGCACTGCTGACCATCGCCTCCTCGCACGCCGCCGCGCCCCGGCCCGGCGGCCCAGTCATCGACGCACCCCGCGTCGAGCACCGCGACCACGGAGGCCCGTTGGAACCCGAGACCCTCGACCTGCGCGGTGACCGTGTCGGCAACATCGCCCGCGCGTTCGGCACCGCCTACGGTCCCGCGAACAGTGCGGGTGAGCGGACCCGCTACCACGTGCTGGCCTACCTCGCCCCCTCCGACCGTTACCTGCTGGCCGTCGGCGGCATCGACGGCGGACACGGGCGGCCCCATCCCCGCGAGGGCTACTGCGGGTGGAGCGATCCCGGCCAGCTCGCCGAACTCGTCGTCGCCCACCCGATGCGCGCCGACGGTGGTGGTCGAACCTTCTGCCACCACCACGTTGTCCCCGGCAAATCCGAGCGCCCGTGCGGGATCTGCCGAATCCGCCCTCCCCGTACCGACTGCGACTTCTTCTCCCAGTCCCGCTACGCTCCCCTGCCCCAGGAGGTTCCGTGACCACCAACCCGAACATCTCCCGCCGCGGCCTGCGCGACGTGGCGGTGGTGTTCATCGCTCTCACCGCCCTGTCCGGTGCCGTCGCCGTCGTGGCGGGCCTGCGCCACGACGGCGCATGGGCCGCCGTTGAGCTCGCCGCGTGCGGGGTGTCCGCACTCGCGCTGCACCGCGTGAGCAGATGGCTCGATGCCGACGCCGACCGCGCTGTGCTCGCCGCACTGGCCTCCGGTGCGGCCACACCTGACGATCTTGCCGCCGGCCTCGGCCTGCGGGTCGCCGTCGTCCGGCTCAGCCTTGCCCGGCTGCTGAGCTCCGGCCAGGTCGAGAGGGACGGGCACGGCTTCGCCCGCCGCCACGATCAGTAGGTGCGGCGCCCCGCTGGGGCAACGGTGAAGGGGCGGCACCGCGATTTCTCGCGGTGCCGCCCCTTCGTGTCGTTTCGCGGAGTCCACCCGGGCCGGGTCAGGGACCGTCCGAGCGCCGGTGGCGGCTGCGGCCCGCCGGTTCAGTTGAGGTACATCCCCGCCCAGGAGCCGTCGTAGCCGGTCGAGGCCATGGCCGTCTCGAAGTCATCCCACGCGGCGGTGGGCGTCGAGTAGTGCTGCTCGAAGTACTCGACCGTCAGGTCATCCTCGAGCCACTCGTGGCCGCAGCGGCAGCGGACGAAGACATGCCGGCGGATGCTGAGGAGCAGCCAGTCGCGGCCGGCCTTGCACTCCTCGCACGTGATCACGATGCCGCGGGAGTTCAGCTCGTCGTGGTGCGGGACCGCCCGGATCACGGGCTTGTCCTGCGAGAGGGTGGGGAAGTCGGGGATCGAGAACTCGATGCGGTCGAGCGGCGGGAGATCAGCCGGCTCGGTCGGGTCGTTGGGGCCATGGCCGTTGTGAGGTCTCGGCGAATCCGACAAGTGCAGCCCTTTCGTAGAGATGCCGGATTAAACCATGTGTTGGCCGAATTTATTCCCGATACTGCCGATCGTTACCTGACCGTGATGTCTCCTGCTCCGCTGCGCGGAGTCCGCCGGTTCTGCGCGGCGAGCACCCGATGTCACCTACGGGGTGCTCGGGGTGGGGCGGGCAGCGCGTGTTCAGCGCGCAGGACCTGCACGACGAGGGCGGAGGCCGCCATGGGGATTCGGGGTGAGCGCGCTTCCGCAGCGGCGGTGCGGCTGGCCGGCGCGGTGGAGACGGCGGCGCCGCGCAGGAGAACAGCGAGGACAGGTCCGGCGTTGAGCCAGGTGTCGATCGTCGACCACAACTCCGCGTTGCGTTCCTCCACCGCGGCGGTGTGGCCGGGCTCGATCGGTGCCCCGTCCGGCCGGCTGTGGCACTGCAGGGTGGGCTTCCACTGGTCGAGGGTCCGGTTGGCGTCCTCGAAGGCGCTGGCCAGGGTGCGCAGGTAGTAGCCGGCGCGGTCGGATTCCCGCCCGGGCGGCAGGAGCCGGTGGGCGGCGCGGCCGTCTTGGAGGAGGGCGTCGGCGTGGGGCAGGACCCGCTGCAGGTGGGCGAGCGCGGTGGCGTCGCGGCGGACTTTGCCGTCGTCGTAGAGCTGCTCGTCCAGCGGCCAGCCTTCTTCGTCGCAGAGACCGTCGGAGATCGAGTCCCAGTGGTCGAGGGCCTGTTGGGCTCCGCGGAGGGCTTCTTCGAGGACGGCCAGCCGGTGGCGGGCCTGGAGTCGGTCGTGGAGGGGCAGCAGGGTGTGCTCGATGTCGGCTGCTGCGGTCGCCGGGTCGGCGGGGACGGAGAGTTCGAGCTGTTCTCCATCGACCGCGTGCTGGGTGTAGGAGTTGCCGTCGGTCATCGCGGTCGAGCGGATCGTGTAGCTGTGTCCGGTGTTGTGCTGTTCCTCGACCACGAGGAGTCCGATCGGCCGGTCGGGGCTGGTGAGGACGGAGGCGTTGCGGAAGTCGGCGAACCGGATGGGGCCGAGGGCGAGCATCGAGAGGATGTCGGCCATGTCCGCATCGAGGTGTTGGTGGTGCTCGGCCGTCCAGGCGCCGGGCAGGCGGGCGGCGAGGGCGGTGGCGTAGGAGGGGAGGTCCACGTTCCTGTTCTCGGTGGTCGGCTTGGGTGTGGGGGTGTCGGCGGCGCAGGCGAGCGGATACGGTCGCGGGGCTGGCCCGGCGCGAGCAGTGCGCCGGGCCCGCCGCCGTTCAGGTGGTCAGCCCTCGGTCGGGGCAGGGGCGACCGCGATGTCGAGCAGGCCCTCGGCGTGGGCGAGGTGCTCGTGGACCTGGGCGGCGTCGGCGCCGGTGACCACCAGGTGGCCCAGGCGCGCGGTGCCGAGGTCGCCGGCCGGGGGCAGGAGGACCTGCCAGCCCGGCTCGCACTCCCACAC
The DNA here is from genome assembly GCF_040636595.1 of Kitasatospora sp. NPDC036755. Lineage (NCBI taxonomy): Bacteria > Bacillati > Actinomycetota > Actinomycetes > Kitasatosporales > Streptomycetaceae > Kitasatospora > Kitasatospora sp. NPDC036755. Next base: position 61,369 of record NZ_JBEZUT010000003.1, on the reverse strand, counting down.
CAGGCGCTCCAGCCAGGCGGGGTTGCCCAGTTCGGGACGGGGGCGGGCGGTGCGGACGGTGCCGGAGGTGGCCGGGTAGAGGAAGCGGACGCCGGCGGCGGCCGAGCGGCTGGGGGTGAGGTCGGGTTCGCGGCCGAGGGCGATGTCGGCCGCCGCGGCGGCGAGGTCGATGCCGGTGGCGAGCCGGACCAGGTGCCCGATGAGGTCTCCGCCGATGCGGCCGTTGACCTCGATCAAGCGGGGGCCGTCGGCGGTCAGGCGCATCTCGACGTGGGAGACGCCGGAGTTCATGCCGAGGGCGTCCAGGGCCGCCTCGGCGACCGGGCCGACCCGAGCGAGCAGCGGATCGCCGGCGGACACGACGTGGCCGATCTCCTCGAAGTGGGGCTCGGGCCCGAGCTCCTTGCGGGTGACGGCGACCGCGGTGGTGATGCCGTGCACCGTGACGCACTCCACCGAGATCTCGGGGCCGGCCAGGTACTCCTCGACGAGGATGCCGCTGCCCTCCTCGCCCTGGTCCTCGGCCCGGCCGCTGGCGTAGGCGAACGAGCCGGGCAGGTCGTCGGGGTTCTCCACCTTGATCACGCCGATGCTGCCCGCGTGCGCGCTCGGCTTCAGGACCACGGGGTATCCGATGCGGCGGGCCGCACGGGCTGCGGTCACCAGGGAGGTGACCCGGATCGACTGGGCGGATGGCACACCCTCCGACGCCCACACTGCCCGCGAGGCGGACTTGTTGCGGCAGGCCGCGGCGGTGGCCGAGGACTGGCCGGGCACGCCGAGGTCGGCGGCGAGCTGCGCGGCCGGCACCAGCGCGTACTCGTCCCACGTCAGCACACCCTTGACGGTGTGCCGCTCGGCGAGGCGGGCGACCACCCAGCGCAGCTGCTCCAGGTCGCCCAGGTGGGCCACCTCGTGGTCGCGGACGTAGTCCAGCTGCCAGGTCGGGTCGGTGGCGTTCACCAGGACCAGCGGGCTGCGGCTGGCGGCGGAGGCGAGGCAGTACGACCTGTACGCCCGGTCTCCCGAGCCCAGCACCAGGAGCACTCCCTCGTCGTGGATGTCGTTCGTCGGGGTGTCGGTGGGGGTCATGCTGGTCCTTCCGGTTCGTGGCGGCGAGGCGGGCTGGTCGGCGGGCACGGCGGTGTTCACCAGCGGGCCGCCGTCGGCAGGTGCGGGGCGGCCTGGTCGCCCAGGCGCTCGGACAGGCGCCGCAGCGCGCGTTCGGTGGCGGGCTGGTGGCCGATCAGGTGGACGACGGTGCGCAGGATGCGCGGTCGGTGGCCGAGGCGGGCCTTCGCGAGGTGGTTGGCGCGGCCGGCGTCGATGAGGATCGCGCCCTGGTCGATGGCCCAGCGGGCGGACTCGCACATCAGCCAGGTGTAGGCGAGCGGGGCGAGCGGGTGGTCGTAGTCGAGGCCGGACGCCCAGAGGTAGAGGCAGCCGTCGTACAGCCAGCCGTAGATCCCGCCGACGAGGCGGCCGTCGTGGCGGGCGGCGAGCAGGACGGTGCCGGGTACGGCGAGCAGCTGCTCGAACATGTCGCTGCCGTAGAGCCGGGTGCCGTGGCGGTCGGCGGTGCCGGCGGCCAGCGGGGCGAAGGCGGGGACCGTGTCGAGGATTCCGCGGCTGGTGGTGAGCGGGTCGAGGACGAGGCCGGCTTCGGTGCCGCGGCGCCAGCGGCGGCGGATGTCGCGGCGCTGGCGGGAGGGCATGCCCTGCCACCACTGGTCGAGGGTCGGTCCGAGGGTGCGGGTCCAGGCGACGTCGGTGGCCAGGTCCAGGGCCTGGCTTGCACCGGCGGCGCGGGCGGCGGCGGTCAGCCGATCGGTCTGGTCCTGGTCCAGGCCGGGGTGGACGAGGGCGCTGGCGCCGAGCCGGGCGGCGAGGTCGAGGCCGGCCCGGGTGGTGGCGGTGGCCATCGCGGCGGTCGCGGTGCCGGCCCCGCTGTACTCGGCGTGCGGGCTCCCGGCGTAGAGGACTCGGCCGGGCCACACCGGGGGGAGGCCGGCGTCGGTCTCCTGGCTCGTCCAGTACGGGGAGCCGTCCGCGGTGGTGAGGAAGAAGGAGACGGTCTCGGCGTTCCCGGTGGCAGGGTCGGCCAGGTGGAGGTGGTGGTGTTCCAGGATCCGCTCGGTGGTCAGCGTCGACCAGGCGCTCGCCCAGGCCCGGGTGCGGGAGGGGTGCGGTGCCCGCCGGGTGTCGGCCGGGGCGTCGTCGGGATCTTCGTACCAGCGGGCGGTGACCTGGGGTACGTCGGTGCGGGGCAGGGTCATGCGGTGGCGGTCTCCGAGGGGTTGGGGGCGGGTCAGGCTGCTTCGGCTCGGTCGGCCTCGTCCTGGGCGGCGGGCTCGGCGGCCGGGTGTTCGTAGGTGTGGCGGTGCTGGTGGAGGCCGATTAGGCAGAAGGCGGTGGCGACGGTGACGGCGACGGCACCGGCGAACAGAAGGGCGCGCACCCCGCCGGCGGGGACGACGGCGACCAGCAGGCCGGCCAGCGGGAGCGGGGCCAGGACGAGCAGGACGCAGACCGCCAAGGTCGCGCCGAAGCGCCGGGCGGGGATCAGGCGGGCGCGGGCGGTGCGCAGGGCGACCGTCGCGGCGCCCTCGGCGGCCATCAGGGTGGCGACCGCCGCGGTGTAGGTGGCGAGGGTCGGCGCGACGGCGGCACCGGCGGCGGCTGCGCAGGTGACGACGGAAGAGGTGAGGATCACGGGGAACAGGCCGTACCGGTCGATGGCCGGCTTCGCGGCGAGGACGGCCAGCAGGGAGGCACACGCCGCGACGCTCCACACCAGGCCGGTGGCGGCGGTGCTGTGGTGCAGGTCCCGGGTCACGGTGATCGGGGTGGACACCTGCAGGAGGCCGGACAGCAGGTTGGCGGCGGCAAGCGTGGCGACCAGCCAGGCGAGGGCCGGCGTGCCGAGCACGCCGTTCAGACCGCCGGCCAGGGCGTCGCGGGCCCGCTCACGGCGCTGCTCGGTGACCAGCCGAAGGCGCACGCGTGGGGTACGCATCACCAGCGCCATGGTGATGGTGACGGCGGACAGGATGGCCACGGTGGCCAACAGGAGTGCCGGACCGGCGAGCAGCAGCGCGCCGCCGATCAGCGGGCCCAGCAGGGCGGCACTCTGGTCGATCGCGGTGAATCGCGACTGCACCCGGTGCGCCTGGGCACCGGCTCGCCGGCTGGCTTCCGACCCGAGCGACTCGACCGCGAGGAAGCTGCCCTCGGCCAGCATGCCGGCCACCACGCCGAACAGAAGGACGACGGACACGCCAACTCCCAGGCTCATCCCCACCAGGGTGAGCAGGGCAGCCCCGGCGCGCGCCAGGCTGGTCGTCAGGACCGCGGTCTGCGGGCTGTGCCGGTCCACCAGCGGGCCGCCGAGGACGATCGCGGCGAGCCTGGGCAGCCACTCCAGCAGGAACGCCGCCCCGGTCCACATCACCGAGTGGGTGAGGGTGAGGACCAACAGCGGCACGGCATAGGTGATCACGGAACCCGCGAGGGCATCGGTGCCGCGCAATACGTAGCAGCGCAGCAGCCAGTCCCGGTCGCCCTGCGGTGCCCGGCGCTGGGCACGCTCGGCGCGGTCGCCGGGCTCCGGGTACGGGAAGACGGACATGCTGCTCCTGCTGGCGGTCGGCGGCTGGGTGGCGCGCCCGCCGACGGAGCATCGATCGCGTCCGTCGGCGGGCGGACAGCCAGACTCCGGGCTCGGCGGCCCGACGTATCGCGCCGATCTTGTGGTAGCGCGCGCCCGTCACCACCCCAGACGACCTGAGTCGACTTCCTGCTGCACAGGCTGTCGTCAGGCAGCACTACTTCCCCGCCCAGGCGTGAAGGGGGCCGGCACTTCGGTGCCGGCCCCCTTCACGCATTTCTGGGGCCGTGCGACAAGCGCCCGGCCCACCACGGACGGAGGACTTGATGGAGCACCACAACCTCGCGGAAGCGTTCGGAGCGGTCGCGGCCGTGCTCGGGGTCGGCCACGTGCTGGCCGACTACGTGTTGGGCCAGTCCGACTGGCAGGCCGCGCACAAGGGTGCCCCGAGCCGGGAGGAGGTCGCCGCCGGGGTCAGCCCCCGCCGTGGTTGGGGAGCCTGTCTGGCGCACTGCGTGAGCTATCACCTCGTGATGGCCGGCCTGTACGGCGCGCTCCGGCTCGTCGTACCGCTCCCCGTCACCGCGCTCGGCACGACAACCGCGGTGGCCTGGTCGTTCGCCACACACGCAATCTTGGACCGGCGCTGGCCCGTCCGGTGGATCCTTCGCCGCCTCGGCTCCGCCGGGTTCGCGGAACTGTGCTCCGGCGGACTCAACGGAGTGCACCTGGCCGACCAGGCCCTCCACCGGACTGCCTTGATCATCTCGGCCGTCCTGCTCGTACGGCTGTAGCCGAACCCGGCTCCAGTGCCACGGCCAGCTGGCCACCGCCGACCCGCCGTGGCCCGGGAGGGGCAGCACCGCGCGGGGCTGCCCTCCTTCCCTACCCGCCTTTCCGCGACAACCACGCCGACCACGTCGTCGGCAGAACTCTGGAGGTAGACCTTGACGATCGACGGTGCCGACATGGACCAGCCCGACGACTACGAGCTGCTGGCGACGGGGGTCTGGATGGACGGGGAGGTGGTCCCGGCAGTGGTCCGGATCCAGCGGCCCCTCCTGCCCAGGCCGCTTCCCCCGCTCCCCGACCTGGGCAGGTGTGCCGGGACGCGGGACTGCATCAACGGCGAGTGCTACTGCGCCGAGCCGATGCTCGCCGACTTCATGTTCCCCGACGGTGACGGCCCGGACAGCTACGGCTGGACCGGCTGGGACGAGTAGCCAGGGGCTGCCCCGGGGCCGCTCCCTCGCGTAGGTCTGCGGAGGGAACGGCCCCGGGCGGGTTCACCGTCGGCTGTTGCGGGCCTGACGTCCGGGGGCGGGCGCCGGAGCCCCCGGACCTGCGGCCTTGGTCCGGATGCCGGTCGTCTCAGTCTTGGCCGAGGGCGCGGCCGACAGCTTCGCGATCCGGCGGACGCGCCAGACCATGACGGCGGTGACGGAGTCCGCGGTGCCGAGTTCGCGGCGGTTCCGGGCCTCCTCCAGGAGCGCGGCCGGGTCGTAGCCGGCAGCCTCCGCCTCGGCCAAGGTGGCGGCCAGCGCGTCCCAGTCGCTTCCGCCGTGCTCGCCGGCACCCGCGTCGGGCAGCTTCGCCCGGATCGCCGCGTCCTGGCGCTCGCGCACCGACGAAGGCAGCGAGCGGCCACGGGCTGCCATGGCCGCCATCGGGCGGGCGGCCACCGTGGCGTACGCCGCCCGCAGCTGCTCGGCCGCCGCGCTGGCGGCGGCGGCCTGCTGGGCGTGCGAGCGCGCGGAGTGCCACCGGGCGGAGGCGATGGCCAGCAGGATCAGGGCCGACAACAGCATGGCGGTCACACCGCCGTCCTCGCCCCGGTTCCCGGTGTAGCCGCTGCTGAGCATCTCGCGGGCAGCTGCTCGCACCGCCCGGTTGTCGGCTCGCTCGGCACGCACGTGGGAGCGCGATGCCCGCTCGAATGCCCTTGCCGCAGAGATGAGTTGGGCCCTGGTGTCGGCGGGTGCTCGCACCGCGACCACGTCGATGATCTCGATCGCGCCGACGAGCTGCGCTGCTGCTTCCTCTTCGCTCCCTTCTTCGATGGTGCGAGTGGCGTCGTCCACGGCCGCTGCGGCTGCGCGCCGGGCCTGCGCCGCGCGGGAGCCGGGCGTGCGCTTCGCCCCCTCGGCTGATCCTCCCCGCTCGGCGCCGCGGTGGTCGACCAGCGGGGAGGCACCCAGCCGCTTTCGGATCCGCGGCAGGGAGAGGTCCGGGGCCAGTTTCGACCCGGAGTAGAGGACCGGATCACCTGCGGCGTTGCGGTCGTCGGGATCGGCGACGGAGTAGCCGAGCACGTCGCCGGACGGGCCGAGCTTGCGGTTCACCAGCAGGCCGGCGGACACCAACCGGTCGAAGAACTCCGCCTCGTCGGCGGCGCCCGCGACGGCCTGGCGGACCTTGTCGCGCAGCTGAAGGCGCACGGGCTCCGGGCGGCCGAGTCGCTCCGTCTTGTACAGCTCGGCGCTGGTCGGGCGCTCTGCGGCAGTGCCGTCGCCTTCCTTGAGTTGCCGCAGCCCCCATTCTTTTTCGATCTTGCGGCACTCGGCCTGGACCCGGTAGGCGTCACCGCGCAAGCGTGGCCGCTTCAGGTCGCCGCGGACGGTGGTGGCCATGATGTGGATGTGGTCGTCCGCGTGGCGCACCGCGATCCAGCGGCATCCGTCCGGGTCGCCCTCGGGCGCGATGCCGGCGACGTCCACCAGGCGGCGGGCAACCTGGGCCCATTCCTCGTCGCTGAGGTGGCGGTCGCCCGGAGCGGTGCGGACCGGGCAGTGCCACACGAACTTCTTCGGACGGCGGGCTCCCAGTTGGTTGACCCGCATCATCAGCACGCTGGAGAGCTGCATCAGGTTCGCGGCCGGATCGCGGCCGGGATCGGGGGCGTACCCGTCCCAGGAAGCGACCAGGTGCGCGTCCTCGTGCTCTTCCCGCTTGCCGGGCCCGTACAAGTAGGCCAGCAACCCGTACGTGTTGGAGCCGAGTTCCTTGCCGACATCGGGTACCACCGCTCACCCGCCGACGAGCGCGGCAGCGGTGCGGTCTACGGTGCCCACCGCCTGGCGTACGGCGGCCAGGATCCCTTCGAGTTCACCTGGGCGCGGGTGGCCGCCGGCGTTGAGTTGGAAGGCGACCTGGTTCAGGTTGTTGCCGACGCGGGCCAGGTGCGCGCGGGCGGAGGCGAGTTCGTCGACCGTGCGGTCGAGCTGCTCTTGCGGGTCGTTGCCGGGGCTGACGGATCGGGCGGCGTTGAGGGCGCTGACGGCGAGGAAGCGGCCGACGGCCACGGCACGGCGGGCAGCGGCGGCGGCGATCTCGGCTTCTTCTTCGGCGTTGAGGCGGACGGTCAGCTTGCGGGCTCGGCTGTGCGGGTCGCGGTGACGTCGGCGAGCAGCACGCTCAGGGAAGGTGGGCTCGCTCGGCGCTGTGGCGTGCGGTGCGGTCGTGATCTTCTCCTCATCTGTTCCTTCTGGCGCCCCCGGTGCCAGAGACCTGAGGACGAGTCGAGCGCCCCCGCTCGACTCGTCCTCAGGTCGCCCCGCCCCCCTTTGGGGCGGGGTAAGCGCCTAGGGCGGGCGTAAGCCCGGCATAGGCACTAGCTTGCTGCGCCGTAGGGGCCAAGCGGTCAGGCACCGAACTGCGATACGCGGCAAGAACTTTGGCCAGATCAGACGGCGGCTCCCTCCAGTTCGAGCTTGGCGTCGAGGAGCACTCCGAGCCCGTAGTCCATGACCTCGATCGGGCCTTCGAGGACGACCTTGGGCCCGTGTGCGGTGCGGCGAACGAGCCAGCTTCCGTCGTTGGCGGCGGTGGCGGTGCGGACGAGGCGCTGTTCCAGGAGGAGGCGCATCAGAGCGTCGGGGGTGGTCTTCGGTGTGGTGGTGCTGGTCATGAACGTTTCCTCGGGAGCGAGTTGGGCGTGGGGCGGGATTGGTGTGCGACGGAGTTGGATGGGCGCGCGGAGCTGGGTGGGGAGGTCGGAGGAGGTTGGGCATCGGTGTCCTCGATCATCCGGAGCAACTTGCCCATGCGCTCGTTGCTGATGGAGTAGCCCTCGTCGCGGAGTCCAGCGGCCACAACCTCCCGGTTGGTCCGGCCGGCCCGAGCGGCGGCCTTTCGGGCAACAGGCACCAGCACCTCCAACTTCACCCGGGCCCGTCCGGTCGTCGGAACCGGACCGGACGAGCCCGACGCGGGAACCGGACCGGACGGACCCGGCACGGGAACCGGACCGGACGAGCCCGACGCGGGAACCGGACCGGACCGACCCGGCACGGGAACCGGACCGGACGAGCCCGACGCGGGAACCGGACCGGACGAGCCCGACGCGGGAACCGGACCGGACCGACCCGACGCGGGAACCGGACCGGACCGACCCGGCACGGGAACCGGACCGGACCGACCCGACGCGGGAACCGGACCGGACGGACCCGACGCGGGAACCGGACCGGACCGACCCGGCACGGGAACCGGACCGGACGAGCCCGACGCGGGAACCGGACCGGACCGACCCGACGCGGGAACCGGACCGGACCGACCCGACGCGGGAACCGGACCGGACGAGCCCGACGCGGGAACCGGACCGGACGGACCGCTGACCTGCCGAAGGCGTGTTTGGTCCGCAAGAGCCTGCGCGTGGTGGAGTTCCGGAGCATCGGACCGGGTGCGGCGGAGGCGGGTACGCCACCAGGACCGAATCTTTCCCGGCTCGTCGGTCCGCTCCGCCTGGACCGACAACATCTCGCTGTCGTCCTCCGGGGCCGCCAACTCGCTGTCGGGCACGGTAGGAGCGTGCCGCGAGATCATGATGTAGAGGTGGGTGGCGCCGGCCAGCCCCAGTGGGGCGAGCGTGCTCAGTACCCCGACTGCGGCGCTCTGCAGGTGGAACGCGCCGTGCGAGGGCCGCTGCTGGTTGAGGGTGATGGCGTGGAGCGCGTTCGCCCAGATGGAGACGCTGGTCGCTCCCGAGAAGAGGCTCCAGGTGTAGAGGCGAGCCGTCCATTTCGCCTCGCGGAGCAGGACGAGGGCGCGCACGCCATAGGCGATGAAGCCGTCCACGACCAGCGGGAAGGCGTAGGTCAGTGGCTCGCGGACCTGAATGGCCTCGGCCGTCTGCTGCAAGGCGTCGTAGGAGAGGCCGAAGCCGGCCGCACCGAGCAGTCCGATTCCGGCGACGTCCCAGCCGGACATCTGTCGCGTGCGCGGCTCACTCACGCCGCCACCGCCGTGGCCGTCGGCGTGAAGGCGGCGGCGATGCGCTGTTCGCGCCGCAACAGGAAAGGCTGCTTCTCGAGCTGGGCGCGGGCCTCGCGCACTCGGGTGAGTGCACGCTTGCGACCGACGCCGAGCACCGGGGCCCAGATCCGCAGGTCGAGGTCGAGGATGGCGGCGACCACGCAGACGCTGTGCTTCTCCTGCCGGGAGAGGTGGACCGGGCGGCCGTTGAGGGCGGCGACGACGCGGTCTTCCTCCCAGCGGCCGACGGTGCTGAGGCGGTGCAGCACGATCCGCTCGCTCTCGACGAGGCCGCCGCGGATCCCGTACCGGTCGTTGGTCTCCAGCGCTTCGGTGAGGCACTCGTCGCTGACGGGGCAGTTGCCGCACAAGGCCTTGGCGGCCCGGGTCTCTTCGGCCTGGTCGGGCAGGGGGTAGAAGGAGTCAGGGACGCCGGTGCCGGCGCAGGCGGCGTGCTGGACCCAGGTGTTGTCGCGGCGGCGGGAGGCGATCGAGGTGATGGTGGACACGGGGTGGGTTCTCCGGGTGGGTCCGCGGGCAGGGCGCGGAGGTTCGAGGGGCGGGCCAGCGCAACCGGGGGCGGTCGCGCCGGCCTGTCGGTGGCTAGCGCGGGCGGGGGCCGGACAGACGGGGTGCCGTCTCCGGACTTCTGGCCAGCGTTCTGATCCGCCGGTCGACCGCCGTGCTCGTCCTAGAGTCCGCAGGTGCGCTCGGGCGGCTGGCCTGCAGCTGGGCCAGAGCCCGCAGGTAGCCGGTCGAGGCGTCCTCGCGGGTCTTGATCTTGGCGGCCTGGGCAGTCGCTACGTGGTACCCAGCAGACCGGCGCGGTTCCTCGGCTTGCCGGGTGCCGTACGCGCGCAGCACGCGAATGCTGCGCAGGATCGTTTCTCCGCGTGCTTGGTTGATCTTCGCGACGAGTACCGGGGCGAGGGTCCGCACGTGGGTCGCGTAGGCGGGGGATTCGGCGCTGACTTCGAGCTGGCCGTTCTGGTGGTCGAAGCTGACGGCGGTGACGTGGGCGGCGAGGTCACCGACGGCTGCGGGCCAGAGGTCGAGCAGTTCGCCGCCGGCCAGCGGTTCCTGCCAGGCGTGCTGGGTCACCAGGTCGGACAGGGCCGTTCCCAGGCCCACGGGGTCGAGTCCGCCGCGCCGGGGGCCGGCAGCGCGCCTGGTGGTCGGGGTCTTGGTCGCGCCGGTGGGGCGCTTGCTCGCGTCGGCGCGGGCCCGGCGCAGGGCGAGGCGGGCGAGGTCGATGCCGGCGTTCTCGTTGTGGCTCATCAGGCGATTCCTGCTCTCAGGTGGCTGCTGGTGGTGCGGAGGCGCAGGACGCGCTCGACGAGGTCGCGCCCGTAGATCTGCTCGGCCTGACCCCGACCCGCCAGGGTCAGGGCGGAGGTGACGAGTTCGGGTCTTCCGGTGAGGTACTGGCGCCACGCGGTGGTACAGGCCTCGCGGTGCTCGTCGCTGGTCGGCTGCTCGTCGAGGGCCACCAGCGGCTGGCGGCGGGTTGCTCTCGCCCAGGCGTCCCGGAACAGACGCTGGACCGCGGTGCTGCGCGGGGTCTGCCAGGTGCCCTGCCATTCGGCGTGGCGCTCCTTGGCCGCCTGCGGGCTGTCGCGCCACCAGGCGACGATCGCGCCGCGCTTGGCCGGGGTGTCGTAGAGCAGCTCCGCTCCGGCGAGGCGGGCGGTCAGGAAGCCGACCGGGCGGTGGACGCGGCGAGCGGGCGCCCGCTGGGCCAGGACGGCGATGACCTCGTGTGCGGTCCACCCGGCGTCCGCGAGGTGGCGAACGGCCCAGGCGACCCGGGCAACCGGGGTGCCGCTGAGCCACGGGACCTGCCGCACGAGTTCGAGGGCCAGCTGGTGGCGCCGGCCGACCGCGTTCAGCTTCCGGCGGGTCCGCTTCCCCGGTCGATCCTGCTGGTCTTTCCCGTTCCCGAGGTCGCCCTCAGAGGGATTGTTGGTAGGTGCTGCAGGAGAAGACGTAACAGAACCTGCCCCCATTGGGGTGCAACGGGATGACTTCGCAGTGGAGTTGATGCCGGCCTTCCTGGCGCTTCGACGCTTGGTGCGGCGCACGGTTCGCGCGGCCTTCTTGCCGAGCTGGGCGAGGGCGAGGCGGCTCTCGTCGGAGACGACGCCGACGACGGTGCGGATGAAGGCCCGGGACGTGGTGGTCCGCAGCCCGATGGTCTCGTCGAACTTCGCGGGGATGGTGCGGACGAACTCGCTTGCCCTGGCCGCGGCCTGGCGTATGCGGGTGCCCTTGACGGTGTAGGTGAGCAGGCCGGATTCCCGGAGGATGGACAGGTGGTACTGCACGGTGCGCTCGGACAGCTGGAGCATCCGGACGAGGTAGTCGACGCCCGGTCTGCACGGGGTGAGCTGGGCGAGCAGCTCAGCGGTGCGGATCGTGGTGTTGCCGAAGCGGGGACCGTGGGTGCGGATCGGGCGGTGGGCCTGGCTGTCGCGCACCCAGTGGACGGCTTGCAGCCATGTGTACGGGTCAGGCGCGATGCGTCCGGAGGTGGTTGATATCCACTGGGAGGGGTTGGGCACGAGCAGGCTCTGCGCTTCGGTGGCGCAGGCAAGGGAAAGGCGGCTGGGCACGGAGGTCCTGGGGATTCACTGGGCGCGGCGGCCAGCGCCCCGAGGTCAGTTCAGGGCGCGGCGCCTGCAGCTACGGATGGCAATGCGCGGTGGCGTCACGCGCGGGGCCGTCGCCCGCTCACGGGCTAGGGAGATGGAACTCGCCGCTCAGGGCAGGGGGAACCACTGGTGTCCGCCAGGTCCGATCGACCTGCGGGACCGGGAGTGATCGTGCTGCCGAGAGGTGTCCTCGGTCAGGCTGCCGCGAAGGCAGGCTCACCGGCAGCCACGGCGACCAGTCGGCCGGTGCCGAGGTCCAGCTCGTGGGCGAGCTGCGGGTCAAGGCCGGGTACGCGCTGGACGATCCAGCTGGCGGCAGCCTGCCGGTACGCGAGGGGCTGGGGCACGTGCTGCCCCTGAGCATCAAAGGTGCTGGCCGTACGGAAACCGCCGTCTCCCCGGTCAAGCCGCACGATGGCGGCGCCCGGGGCGAGTAGGCCGCTGAGAACCTCGATGAACGCGGGCGAGACGGTTTCGATCTCATCGGGCCGCGGAAACGCTTCAGCTGTACGCGGGCGGGAGAGCATGGAAGACTCCTGGGCTGAGGAAGTCCGGCAGCGTTGTGAGATGCGGAGGCCGGCCTTCGGACGTGATCGACGTCCTCGCGGTACGCGGGGCCCGGGAGCGCTAACTCCCGGGCCCCTCGCAAGGACGGCCGAGGAGGCCCATCCAGCCAACCCTTACGACTGGTCAGCGAGAATCACCCCAACCCCATGGCGAGTGCGCACTAAGGCCCCCACCAGGAGTTTGGCACTTTAGTGCCCCCTTCGACGCGATCAACGTACACCAAAGTGCCCACCTGAAGGCACTAGATCGCCCTTTGGGATGTGCATCGGCGCACCAGGAGGCACTAAAGTGCCCACTTGGGACGATCTAACACGCGGGAGGTGCTGCGATGGCCCAGCAGGCAGACAAGGACCAGGGCGGGCTGCCTCAGATCGCCGCGCGACTGAACTATCTCTTCGAGCACCGCCACCCGCGAACCCGCGGCCCATACTCGGTTGCCGAGGTCGCCGCCGGCACCGACGTCGGCGAGAGCACCATCAAGCAACTCCGCAGGGGAACTAAGGCGAATCCGACGATCAACACCCTCAGATCCCTCAGCAGCTTCTTCGATGTCCCCCCGACCTACTGGGTCAGCGACGAGGACCCCGAGGGGATGTTCGCCCAGCGGGACCTCGCCACGGCCATGCGGGACGCCGGAATCCAGTCGATCGCACTGCGCAGCCAAGGCCTCAGCGCGAAGAACATGGGGCGCATCCTGGACATGCTCGACATGGCCCGGGAATCCGAAGGCCTGCCACCAATCCCCCCCGCCTGAGAGCCCTCGACACGCCGGGTAATTTATTTTTGAACTTCATCTATGCGCATAGATTAATCAGGTGGCAAAACATACCCCCCCCCGGGCGCCGCAAATCCCTGATTGAGATGCAGGTCACGCTCGACCCGCCACACCCTGGGATACTTTTACTTTCGGTGATGAACGAACTGCCGCGCCGACTCGGGCACCCCAAAACAGCCCAGGCGGTCGGTTTGCGACGAATACGCTGCGTAGTCACCAGTAAGCCAACCCTAACCACCCCCAGCGCCATTTGATCATGGTCGTCAAGATCAAATGGGAAATGATCTTCAACTCTCTGCCTACGATCATCCAGCTACTACGGCAGAGGGACTTCCCCGCGCCGTGCCGCCAGTGGATTCCTTGATCTTTTCTGGGAGGGATCATGCATGCCAGTTCACTGCGGGATGCCTGCGAAGAACGCCTCGGACGCCTGTCCCTACCTCACCGGTTCGGCGAGGCACAGCTGATTGACGCGGTCGCCGCAGCAGTCGGTCGGAAGATCGTCTGCGAGGCCATCGACATGAGGAGCGCTTTCGCCTGCGGACTGCGGAAGAGGTACTCGGACCGCGAGGTCATCTATTACGAGAAGAATGCTTCACCGCTACACCAACGGCAGATCATCGCCCACGAACTCGCCCATATCCTCTGCGACCACAAGGGCGATGTCGACCTCAATGACGTCATGTCGGACGACGAACTGGCTGACCTGATGGACTGGAGCGTCCTCGGGGTTTCCGCCCGCACCTCGTATGAGACAGAGGAGGAAATCGAGGCCGAGACGACGGCCACCCTGATCCTCCAACTCATGTACCGCGGGGCAGTACTACCCGCTTCCCGCCCCCGCGAAGCGGACGAGCGCTGGGACGCGCTCTTCGCCTGACTTGCAAGGACTCACCTAATGATCAGCGCCATCTTCGGTGGCATGCCCATCCTGCTGCTCACCGCATCGCTTTACTGGGCATTCAAACCACGTCCGGGCAAGCGTCCCCCCGGCACCTTGAGCCTGTCTGCTCTTCTCGCCTGCTTCTCCGTCGCCTTCAGCGCGTACCAACCCGCAGTCCGGGTCCTGGCAGACTCCGCAGTGGCACTGGACTTCCCCCGGCTCGTGAGCAACTCCGCGACCCTGTCAGCGGCAGCCAGTGTCTCCGCGCTCCTCATCTACCTCAACTACTCCGCTGCCGACGCTCGTCGCCGAGTTCGCCAGCGGGTGCGGCTCCTGGCCCTGGCCGTCGCGATCATGGCTGTAGCCTTCGCCATCACCCCTTCCAGCATGGTGTGGAGCGCCGTCGAGCAGCGGGGCGGGCTCAGAACGCTGCCCACGTCCCTGCACGTCTACTCCGTGGCGTACATCGCCTACCTCGGATACGCGGTCTACGACTGCCTCACCCAGACCTGGACCCGTTCCAAGGCATCGACCCGCACCAGTCAGCGGATCGGCCTGCGCATGACGGCCCTGGGGTGCCTCTTCGCCCTGGTCTACGCGGCCTACAAAACCATCAACACCATCGCGGCCCTGTTCGGTTGGAACGCGGTTGCCGGCGGCGCCCGGTGCACAAGCCTGGTCACGCCGGCCGACTGCGCCTTCAGCGTCACGGCACCGGCCGTCAGCGTCCTGCTCATCACGATCGGCCTGACCCTCCCGGCCGTCCTGTGGCCGGTGGCCCAGTTCCTTCGTCACCGCTGGGAGCGGAAGACCGCCGCCGACCTACTGCCGCTTTGGCGCGACCTGACCGAGGTCTCCCCCAGTGTCGTCCTGACGGCGATCGGCGGGTCTGCCGAGTCCGACCTCGTCCTGCACCGCAGGGTTGTCGAGGTCTGCGACGGCATCCTCGACCTGGACGTCCACCGGTCCCGAACGATCGAGCGCCTGGCTGCCGAGGCCGTCGAGCGGCGCGGGCAAAGCGGCACCGAAACCGGCGCCGCCATCGTCGAGGCCGCGATCCTCGCTGCGGCGATCGAGGCGGCCCGAACCGGCGCCTTGCCTCAGGACGACCCGGCTCCGCAGGCGACCGGCGAGTTCGCCCGCGCGGGAGACCTTCGTGCTGAGGCTCTGTGGCTACGCTCGGTCTCCCAGCAGTACGCCACCTCCGACATCGTCCGCACCGCCGTCGCCGCCCAGCAGCACACGGCCCTTGAAGCGGCATAGGGATCGACCATGACTTCCCCCTTCGCCGAGCCCGCGTTCTACACCGACCGCTACCCCACCTACGCCGCTCTGCGGGCGACCTCCCCAGTCCTGCAGGTGCCGTTGGAGCACGGCGCCACCATCGCGACCGTCGTCACCGGCTACGACGCCGCGCGGCAGGCGTTCACCGCCCCGCTGTCGAAGAACACCGGCGCCTACTTCGCCGACAAGCGGTCCAACCGCTCGCTACACCCGGCCGTCGCTCGGTCGATGCTCACCGTCGACCCGCCCGAGCACACCCGGCTCCGGCGACTGGTGACCAAGGCATTCACCCCCGCCCGGGTCAACGCGCTTCGCCCCTACATCCGTTCCCTCGCCGAGCAGTTCGTTGGGCTGTGGGAGCCCGGCGACGAGGTCAACCTCGTCGAGGAACTGGCCGGCCCATTGCCAGTCACCGTCATCTGCCAACTCCTGGGTGTCCCCCCGAGCGACCGGGACGCGATCCGCTCCTGGTCCACCGACCTGTTCGCGAGCGGCGACCACCAACGGATCGACGCCGCCTCCCACGCCTTGGCGGGCTACATGACGGAGCTGATCGCCGCCAAGCGTGCCCACCCCGACCACTCCCTGCTCGCCGACCTGATCGCGGTCCACGACGACGACGCCGACCGGCTCAGCGAGGGCGAACTACTCTCCCTCGCCGTGCTGCTCCTGGTCGCCGGACACGAAACCACCACCGCGGGAATCGGCAATGCCGTGCTCGCTCTGATCCTGCACCCTGTCGACCTGAAGCACCTGCGCACCAGCCCGCACTGCATCCCGGGTGCTGTCGACGAACTGCTCCGTTACGACTCCCCGGTCAGCATCGCCACGTTGCGCTGGGCGCCCGATGCGGTAGACCTCAGCGGCAGCCAAGTGCCCTCCGGCAGCCCGGTCTTCGTCTGCCCGGGCGCAGCCAACCGGGATCCCTTGCGGTTCCCCGACCCCGACCGCCTCGATCTCGACCGTGCAAACGCTGCCAGCCACATAGCCTTCGGCCACGGGATCCACCGCTGCCTCGGCGCCCCGCTCGCCCGCGCCGAGGTCGAGATCGTCCTCGGCGTTCTCCTGGAGCGCTTCCCCGGTCTTCAGCTGGCCATCCCCGCCGAACAGCTCGCCTGGCGGCGATCCCGGCTGGTCCGCGGCCTCGAAGCCCTGCCAGTTCGGCTGTAGGCACGGTCAGGTGCTGCCGCGGCAACCGGCAGCACCTGACCCCAGCCGCTGATCTTGCCCGACGACGG
This sequence comes from Kitasatospora sp. NPDC036755, assembly GCF_040636595.1. Taxonomy (NCBI): domain Bacteria; kingdom Bacillati; phylum Actinomycetota; class Actinomycetes; order Kitasatosporales; family Streptomycetaceae; genus Kitasatospora; species Kitasatospora sp. NPDC036755. The sequence continues at coordinate 45,114 of NZ_JBEZUT010000003.1, read as the reverse complement.
CTCACACACCCCTGACAGCCACCGAACATGCGCTACCCGCCGGGTCTCCTGTCGCCTGTGCTGAGCGTCGCCGGCAAGGGCCTCAACGCCCCATCGCCGCCCGAACCTTCGCTATACCCCGCGCCGTCACCTCGACGCCGCGATCCGCGCCCTCCTGCCGAGGGACCGCACCCCGACACTGCACGCACAGGCCCGGTTCCGACAGCGGGTCACGGCATTCCGCGCACTCTGCCCCCCGGCGACGCCGGGTCTCCGAGGGAAGCTCCGCCGGCATCTTCCGCTCCAGGCGCGACCGCAGCACCGCCGCCGGGGAGTAGACCACCTGGGGCAACCCCGACAGCAACGCCTCCCGCAGCTGCTCCTCCGAGCCACCCCGGTCCATCCACGCCCGGACCATCGGGGCAAGCGCCGCCGCCTCCGCCTCCCCCAGCGGCAGGCGCCGTTCCGGTCTCACCGCCCGAAGCAGCGCCGCCATCGCCGTCCGCGTCTCCGTGTCCATCTCCGGCACCGACTTGCTCAGCAGGGGCCGAGGCCGAAGATCCGAAGCGGACTCCTCCTTCCCCCCCTCGGCAACCGACTCAGGCTCCGGCCCCGGGAGGGAGGGTATTTCGACCAGGTCATTTGGAAGGACGCCACGTTGAGCGGGGTCCGACTCACCGGAGTCCGGCACAGTGGCACCCGGCAACACCCCAAGCTGCGGCCTGTCGTAGACGTGCGCCTCCGAGCGGATTCGCCCGTTCGGCAGCTGGACCACGTCCACACGGTAGTAGCCCCATACCCGCAGCTCTTCCAGCGCCGCAGCCAGCGCCTTACGGCCCTGCGGGCTGGAGTCCGCCATCTGCCGGCAGGTCTCCCTCCAGTCGTCCGGCCGAGACAGCAGGTCCACCAGCAGACCCCTCGCGGTGTACGACATCGAGCGGTTCTGCGCCAGGGCGTTCGGGATGACCACGTAGCGGGAGCTGTGCGAAGTGCGGTGAATCTGCAGGGAGGTCCTCCTGGTGCCAGGGCCGGGGCTCGTCCCGACCGGGGGACGACGGACCATAGCTACAAAGTCGGTGCAAGTGAAGCGGACGCCGAGCGACCTTGATCACAGCCAGGCGGTCGTTTCGTCTCATGGCAAGGGGCGCATAGCCGCGCCACGGAAGCGGACCCGAAAGGGCCTGCCGGTGTAGGGTTTTCAGACGCGCTGGTGCGGACTCCGCTGTGGTCGGAACGCATCGTAGTAGTCAACTCACCTTGGAGGACAGGTGCCAGCGGTCCCGCGGATCACTTCTCGCAACGCGCGGTTCCAGCAGTGGGAAGCCCTGCTCGGGAACAGGAGGAAGCGGAACCAGCTCCGCGAGTTCCTGGTTCAGGGGGTACGGCCGATCTCGCTCGCTGTCGAGTACGGCTGGCCGATCAACGCCCTGCTCTACGACGACCGGCAGAAGCTGTCGACTTGGGCCCAGACGCTGTTACGGACAGTCAAGGCTGAACGGATCGCGATGGCACCGGAGTTGTTGGCGGACCTCGGAGAGAAGACCGAGGGAGCGCCCGAGGTGATCGCCGTGGTCGGCATGCCGGCGGACGATCTGGACCGGATCGAGGGCGGGCCGGACTTCCTCGGTGTCCTGTTTGACAGGCCGACCACTCCCGGAAACATCGGCAGCATCATCCGGTCGGCGGACGCTTTCGGCGCGCACGGGATGATCGTCTCGGGGCACGCCGCCGACGTCTACGACCCGAAGGCCGTTCGGGCGACTACGGGCAGTCTCTTCTCGCTCTCCTCCGTCCGCGTCCCAGGGCCGACCGAGGTCATGACGTGGGTGGAGCGGCAGCGCGCTGCTGGTCACCCGATAGTCCTGGTGGGCACGGACGAGAAGGGCGACGCGGACGTCTACGACTTCGACCTCACCCAGCCGGTGCTGCTTCTGATCGGGAACGAGACGACCGGGCTGTCCAGCACCTGGCGGGAACTGTGCGACTTCACGGTGAGCATCCCGATGACGGGGGCGGCCAGTTCGTTGAACGCGTCGAACGCCGCGACCGCGGTCCTTTACGAGGCTTCCCGGCAGCGGAGCGCTGCCGGGAAGCGTGCCCGCTGAGCACCGGTCAGGACCAGGTGCCGCCCGCTGCGGCTCGACGGTAGACCTCCAGATACTTCGCAGCGACCACGTGGTGGCCCCACCTCTCAACTGCGGTGGCACGAAGGTGTTCCGGGGTGGGAAGGGCGGCCAGGATCTTGGCAGCCCACTCCGGGGTGGGAACCACTGCGGAGCGGAGGGCGATTCCGACGTGGGGGGCGATCTCGGCGAGGCACCCGTTGTCGGTGGCGATGACGGGGGTGCCGCTGACGGCCGCTTCGGCGACGACTGTGGCACCGGGCTCGATCCACTCCCCGCCGAGCGGCCCGCCGAAGGGCTGGGAGAGGGCGAGCAGGGCGCGGGCGCCTGCGAGGAGGCCGGTGCGGCGGGAGCCGCCGACTTCGCCGATGTGCTGGGCGGTGTCCGGGTAGTCAGCGAGGATGCCGTGCAGGTAGTCCGGCTCCCATGCCGGTCCGGCAAGGATCAACGGGAGGTCGGCGGCCTGGGCGAAGGCTGCGGCTTGGCGGGCGCCCTTGTGGGCGGATACGCGGCCGAGGAAGAGCAAGAAGGCGTCCTTCGTCTCGCGGTAGGTGTAGCGGCCGGGGTTGACCGGCAGCCGGATGATCGGCGCGCGGGCGGATCCGGCGGCCCGGCGCTGGGCGTGGGAGAGGTAGACGCCGTTCGCCGGGTTCGCGAGTGCGCCGTTGAGGTGGTGGGTCCGGACGGTCGGCCAGGGTGCCTCGGTGGGCAGGAGTTGGTTGTTGGTGTGGTCGTGCACGACGTCAGGGGCGAACTCGCGGAGCGCGCCAAGGGCGGCGCCGGGGGTGGTGGCGTCGGAGACGATCAAGCCCGGCCGGGGGATACTGCCGGGTGCGCCAACGAGAAGGATCTCGCACCCGGCGTCGAGCAGCCCGTCGATGAGGGTGGCGACCACCCACTGGATGCCGCCATAGCCCTGTGGCGGGACGGTGATCCATTGGGTGGTGTCTTGTCCGTACCGGTAGGGCGGGTTCAGCATCGCGATCCTCACGAGCGGCCCCAGGCGCGGTCGAGGAGTTCGTGGGCGATCCCCGTCAGCACGGCCGCGCTGTAGAGCAGGGCGAGCGCGGCGGGCCGACCGCCTGGACCGCTGGAGCGGTTGCGGTTCCACTCCTTGCGCAGTCCGCTGGTGGCGGTACGTCTGCGGACCTCGCTTCGGCCCTGCCAGTAAGCGCGGCGGACGAGGTAGCCAGGGCGGAGCCGGTGGGCGGGGATCAGGTGGTGAACTTCCGTGTTGTCGAGGACGGTGGCGGTGGCGCCGAGGGCGATCAGCTGGCGGACGAACGTGGTGTCCTCAGCGGAGGCGAGGCTGGTTCCGATCCGGCCGAGGCGGTCGTCGAAGTCGACTCCCAGAAGCCGGGTGTGGTCGCGGTCGAGAGCGAAGCAGCCGCCCCAGATGCTGGCGGGCCGGCCGGGATGGTGGGAGCCGAGGTAGTGGAGCTGTCCGGGGGTCAGCCACCAGGGGGGCCGGCGGCCTTGGAGGTCGGCGGTGATCCGGGTGCCTGCCACGTGGGTGCCGTTCGCCAGGACGGCGCGCAGGCTCTCGATCGCGTCGAGGGTGGGGACGATGTCGTCGTCGACGAAGACGATGTGCCGGGTGGGCGCCTCCTTCAACACGCGGTTGCGGCTGTAGGACAGGCCGGCCGTGGTCCCGTTGAACAGCGCCGTCAGCCGCGCGGATGACTGCGGGAGCGACACCGCGGTGGCGGTGTCCACCGCGGTGTCGACGACGACGAGGAGGTGGTCCTCGGCGCCGAGGAGGTCGCGGAGTCGGTGGACGGCGTCGCCGAGCTGGCTGGGGCGGTTGCTGCACATGGCCAGGGTCAGGGGAACGCTCATTCGTCGGCCCACTTCGGGGCCGGTCGACGACGGCCGACCAGGTGCTCGGCCAGGTCGGCGAGGTCGAGCACGTGGAGGCTGTGGCCGGCGGCGGGGTGTCGCCGGATCTCCAGGCGTTCGGCCCGTACCTCGCGGTAGGCGGAGACGAGGGCCGGGTCGGTGCGCGGCGGGACGGTCCAGCCGATCGGTGGTTCGACGAGGGCGGCGTGGGCTCCGAGGCGCTGGGCGGGGGCGGCGTCGTGGTCGGGGCGGTCGCCGACCATCAGGGTGGTAGCCGGGCTCCAGTCGAGCTTCGAGATGGCCCAGGCCAGTAGGCCGGGGTCGGGTTTGGCGATGCCGACCGTGGTGTCGAGGGCGATCAGCGCCAGGTTGTTCGCGGCCCCGGTGTCGCGCAGGACGGTCTCGCACTCGGGCGGCTGGTTGGCCACGATGCACACCGGGCGGTCGGCGGCGAGGGCGTCGAGGGCGTCGAAGGCGCCGGGGATCACCTGGACGTGGTCGTCCCAGGTATGGCGGAGGTGGTTCCAGCTGAGGGTGCCGGCCGGGCTGTAGAGGCCGGGGCTGGCGGTGGCGCGGGCCCGCTGGAGGTAGAAGCGGCGCATCTCGGTGGTGAACTGGTCGAGGGTGAGCTTCGGGTCCGCTTCGCCGGCGCGTTCCAGGACGCCTTGCAGCCAGGCGAGTTCGAAGGGCTCGTCGTAGTAGAGGACGCCGCCGACGTCGGTGGCGATGGTCTCGGCCGGGGGGAGGGTGTTGGTCCTGGTCACGGCTTCTCTGTCCTGGAGGTGGCGGTGGTGTACCACTCGGGCTGGGTGTCGGGCTCGGTTTCGAGGGAGAGGGTGCTGCGGGGCTGGACCGGGCCGTGGGTCTTGGCCCAGGTGGCGGTGGCGGCGAGGCCCTCGGCCAGCGGGGTGTCCTCCCAGCCGCCGAGCAGCAGGCGGGCGAGTTCGCTGCTGGTGTAGGCGGCGTGGACTTCCTCGCGGGCGGCCAGGTGGTGGATCGGGTGGTCGGGGACGCCCATCGCGTCGCGTACGGCGTGGGCCATCTCCAGGACGGTGCAGGGCTTCTGGTTGCCGACGTTGATCGCCCGGTTCCAGTGGCGCGGGTTGTCGGCGGCGTCGAGGAAGCAGCCGATGATGTCGTTGACGTAGGTGAAGGAGCGGAGTTGGCTGCCGTCGCCGTACACGGTGATCGGCTCGCCGCGCATGATCTGGTTGAGGAAGATCGCCACGGCGTTGCGCAGGGGGTCGGCCATGTTCTGCCGCTCGCCGTAGACGTTGTGCATCCGCAGCGCGGTGAACGGCAGGTTCTGCAGGTGCGCGGTGATGGCGAGTTCGCGCTCGATGGTGAGCTTCGCGTTGCCGTAGCTGTCGGCGGGCTGGGGGTGGTCGTCCTCGTGCATCGGGACGCGGCCGGTGCCGTAGACGGCGACGGAGGAGGCGTAGGAGAAGTACCGAACCTTGGTGCGCAGGGCGGCGTTGATCAGGTGGGTGCTGCCGATGACGTTGACCTCGTAGTTGTGGGCCTTGACGGCGTGGCTGATGCCCTCGGCGGCGAACGCGGCCAGGTGGAAGACGCTGTCGAAGGCGTGGTGGGCGAACAGCTCGTCCACGGTCTTCCTGTCGGCGATGGATCCGACGACCAGGATGGCGCCGTCGGGGACGTTCTCGCGTTTGCCGCCGTCGAGGTTGTCGAAGACGACGACGTCGTGTCCGGCGGCCAGGAGGCGGTCGGTGAGATGGGAGCCGATGAATCCGGCGCCGCCGGTCACCAGGTGCAGGGGCATGCTGTGCTCCGATCGGGTTGGTGGGGTCAGGAGTTGAGGAGGGTGTGCACGCGGGCGATGTCGGCGGCGGCGAGCGCGGTGAGGCTCGGGAGCCGGGTGGCGAGGTTCTCGCGCAGCTTGTCGGTGTCCAGCTGGGCGAGGTGCTCTGCCGCTGTCGGGTCCGCGGTGAAGGCGGCGACGTCACGGTGCACGTCGGCGGCCGGGACGCCTGGGCCGTAGGTGTCGGCGAGGACGCCGCCGAACTTCGGGGAGTGGCCGATGGCCACGGCGGGGGTACCGCTGGACAGGGCTCCGATCGAGGCGTGCAGGCGTTCGGAGACGACGAGGTCGGCGCCGCCGAGCACGGTCTTGTAGTCGCCGGCCCCGGTGCCGCCGGCGTCCAGCACGTGGACGGGCACGTCGGGTAGGCGGGCCGCGATCTGCCGGGCCAGGATGCGGTCGTCGTTGTGCTCGCGGGAGTCGTGGCAGTGCGGGACGAGGACCAGCGGGCGGCGGCGCACCCGCCACAGGGTGTCGGCGAGGCGGGTCAGCGCGTCGAGGTGCTCGGCGTCGGTGACGGCGCTGTAGCGGGTGACGCCCTTGCTCGGTGCCAGGCACACGTACTGCTGCCCGACGTCGAGGCCGGTGTCTCCGAGCAGCTGCTTCGCGCGTTCCGGGGGCGAGGGCTGGAGGAGGAAGGCGGGGTCGGCGCTCAGCAGCACCTTCTCGGAGGGCAGGGCGAGTTGCGCGATGAGGTAGGCCAGGGTGGTGGTCTCGCGGACGGTCAGCAGATCGAGCCTGTTGGCGACGGCGGTGAACGCGTGCTGCTCGGCGGGGTCGGTGAAGGGGCCGACGGACTGGCCGATCATCGCGGTGGGGATGCCGAGCTGCTGGGCGCGGTCGAGTACCGAGAGGTAGGGGGTGGACACGCGGTAGCCGGAGGTGTGCAGGTCTCCCCCGGTCGCGAGGACCAGGTCCGTCTGCTGGAGCAGGCGCTCGGCGCGGGCGCGGCGGTGCGGTTCGGTTTCGACCGGCCTCATCGTGGCCCAGGAGCGGGAGACGACCCACGGGTCGGCGGTGCAGTCGGCGCCGGTGCCGGCCAGGGCCTCGGCGTCGAGGTCGGGGGTCTGGGTGAGCACGGTGACCGAGGTGTCAGCTGCGGCGGTCAGCGTGGTGGCGAGGGAGCGGGCGAGGGCTTCAACGCCGCGGCTCTCGCAGCTGGTGATCCCGGTGATCAGGACGGTGGGCACGGTAGTCCTCCCGGACTAGTCGGTGAAGGCGAGGAGCTGACCCAGGACGCGCCGGTAGTTGAAGCGGCGGCGCAGGTCGTCCTGGATCCGGCCCAGGCGCGGGCGGTTCGCGGTGGCGTCGCGCAGCAACCGGGCGAGGTCCTCGGCGGGGTGGTGGCCGAGGAGGAACGGAGTGATCTCCTCGCCGTAGAAGTCCGCGGTGTAGGCGAGTTCGGGCGGCAGGGCGGGCATGGTGCCGGCCGCGATGGTCTCGAACATGCGGGGGGTGAGCAGGCGTTGGTGGGCCAGCAGGGGGCGGGCCAGGACCGGGGTGATTTCGGCCTTGGCCATCTGGTTGAGGACCTGACCGAAGGGGACGGGGCCTGTGACCTTCACGCCACGCTCGGCCAGCCAACCCGGTCGGTTGGCGGTGGCGGTGAGGTGGTCGGGGTGGGGGTCGCCGCTCCACCAGCGGCCAGCCGCCCGAAGGCGAGTCAGCGGCGGCCGGGCCGATCGGGCGGCTTCGATCAGGTGGGTGAGGGCGTCCCAGCGCCACCAGTTCGCGCCCACGTACTGCAGCTCGTACGGCAGGTACTCGGCGGCGTGTTCGGGGCGTCGTACCGGCTTGGGCATCGCGAAGTACGGGAAGAACCGGGCGCCGTCCGGCAGGGGGCCAAGGCGAGGCTGGAGGATGAGGTCGCTGAGCTGCCGGTACAGCTGTTGCCACTGTTCGTGGCCGTAGGCTCCGGCGGAGTCGTCCGGGCCGAGGACGGTGTGTTTGCCCCAGTGGGCGTCCGGGTCGAGGACGATCCGGCGCTCGCGGGGAAAGCGCTCGCACAGCTCCAACTGCTTCTCGTCGAGGAACTGGCGGCCCTCGAAGACCAGGACGAGGTGGGTACCCCAGGCGAGGTCGTCGACGACCGGCAGGAGGTCAGGGACTTGGTCGTCCATCCGGCACAGTGGCCCTGCGAGGGCCACTTCGCAGGCGAGGGCGGGCGCGGCGCGAACGTACTCGGCGATCATGTGGGCGGAGCCGGCCTGCCAGTGGAAGTCCCCGGCGAACAGGAGTCTGGTCATGGCGTGCTCCTGACGGTGCGGGTGGCGCGTAGGCGGCGGTGGGCGCGGCGGCGGCGGGCGATCGTGGGGGTGAGTCGCAGCAGCCACCAGGCGGCGGCGGCCGTCTCGGCCCAGCCGCGGGCCGGGGTGGTGTTGCCGCCCACGGAGCGGCCGAGGAGGTCTTCGCGCAGCCACTGTCCGGCCAGGCTGATGATGTCGGGCCAGGTCCAGGTGATGTCGGTGAGGAGGAAGTAGTAGCGGTTGCGGCGCATCTGTACTCGCCGGTAGGTGCTCGCGCCGGTTCCGCCGCCGCCGTAGTGCTGGATGCCGAGGTCGAGGTTGAGGGCGACTCGCCAGCCGGCCCAGCGGGTCCGGCGACACAGGTCGGTCTCCTCGTAGTAGGTGTGGAAGACCCGGTCGAACAGCCCGAGGGAGCGCAGGACTTCGGCGCGGACGAAGAGGCCGGCGCCCTGGACGTAGGCGTGCTCCAAGGTTGCGGGGGCGCGGCCGGCGGCCGGGCCGGCGGGCGAGGGCCGGTTGGGGCGGTCTCCCACGAAGCCGTCGGCCTCGCCCAGGCGGAGCGCGGTGCGGGACCACTCGTTGTACTCGTCGAGGGCCACGGGCCCGCCGTCGGCGGTGTAGGTGTACTGCATGGGGCCGCAGACGCCGTACTCGGGCCAGCTCTCCATGAAGGTGGTCAGCTGGTGGATCAGGTCGTTCGGTGTACGGGTGTCGGGGTTGACGAGGAAGACGTAGTCGGCGCCGTCGGCCAGGGCAGCGCGCATCCCGACGTTGTTGGCCCTCGCGAAGCCGAGGTTGCTGTCGTTCTGGATGATCCGCACCGCGGGGAAGGTGTCGCGGACCAGGGCGGTGCTGCCGTCGGTGGAGGCGTTGTCGATGTACCAGACGGTGAGGTCGAGGTCGGGGGTGTTGCCGGCGAGCAGGGTGGACAGGCAGGCGGGCAGCCAGCGGGACTCGTTGGTGCCGACCGTGATGGTGGCGACCTTCGGGCGGCGGGCGGGGGCGGGGCTGGTCACGGCGACTCCGTGTCGGCGGGGACGAATTCGATGACGAGGCTGCGGCGGGGCCGCGCGGAGGTGTTGGGGCGGGAGGCGTGGACGGTTCGCACGTCGTGCACGGCCACGTCGCCGGCCAGCGCGCTGACCGGCAGGACCGGCCCGGCGGTGCGGACTTGGTCCACGTCGGCGTCGTCGGCCAGCAGGTGGCTGCTGGGGACGAACTCCAGGCAGCCGTTGCCGGTGTCGGAGTCGTCGAGGAACAGGCTCAGGTTGACCGCGGTGCCCGGACGGGTGTCGGTGCGGTCGCGGTGCCAGGGAACGGCTGCGGCCACGTGCGGCATCTTGACGATCATCGCGATGACCCGGGCTCGCGCCGGGCGGCCGAGGAGGGTCTCGGCGAGGTGGTGGAGCGGCCCGGCGGCGAACAGCCCGGCGGCGAGCGGGGCGCCCGGCTGCTGCTGGAGGTTGTGGACGCGGTAGAGCACCGGGGTGCTCGCCCCGTCTCGGGTGAAGTGCCAGAAGTCGTCGCTGCGGTGGCCGTCTTCGAAGGCGGCCACCAGGGCGTCGGCTTCGGAGCGCAGCCGCGCCAGCACAGGGCCGGTGACCACCGCGGGGACGACCGTGTACCCGTCTGCCCGTAGTCGGCCCGCGGCGTCGGGGGCCGGGGCGCTCACCGCGCGGCCCCGGCCGCGAGCTGCCGGGCGAACCAGGTCACGGTGGCGGCCAGGCCGTCCTCGACGGCCGTCTGCGGCTCCCATCCGAAGGCCTGCCGGGCCAGGGTGGTGTCGGGCCGGCGGCGCACAGGGTCGTCCTCCGGCAGGGCGACGAACTCGATGCCCGCGGCGGAGCCCGTGAGGCTGAGGATGCAGTGGGCGATGTCCAGCACGGTGCGCTCGTCCTGGGTGCCCAAGTTGACCGGGCCCGGGTGGCTGCTCCCGGCAACCGCCAGCAGCCCGGCCACGGTGTCGTCGACGTAGCACAGCGAGCGGCTCTGGTGGCCGTCCCCGGCGACTTGGAGCGGCTTCCCGGCCAGCGCCCGGGTGATGAAGGCCGGCACGGCCCGGCCGTCGTCGGTGCGCATCCGGGGGCCGAAGGTGTTGAAGATCCGCACGATCGCGGTGTCGGTGGCGTACTCGCGGCGGTACGCGGCGGTGGCGGCCTCCGAGAAGCGCTTGGCCTCGTCGTAGACGCTGCGCGGGCCGACGGGGTTGACGTTGCCCCAGTAGGCCTCGGTCTGGGGGTGCTGGTGCGGGTCGCCGTAGACCTCGGAGGTGGAGGCGAGGACGAACCGGGCACCGCGGTCCTTGGCCAGCTCCAGCGCGCTGAGCGTGCCGATGGAGCCGACCGTCAGCGTCGGGATCGGGTGGCGCAGGTAGTCGGCCGGGGAGGCCGGCGAGGCGAGGTGGAACACCAGGTCCACCTCGTGGTCGACGGCGAGCTTGTCGTTGACGTCCTGCTCGATCAGCTCGAAGTGCTCGGCGTCGAGCAGGTGCTTGATGTTGGTGCGGCTTCCGGTCAAAAAGTTGTCCACGCAGACGACGGCGAAGCCGCTGTGGTGCAGCGCATCGCACAGGTGGGAGCCGATGAATCCGGCTCCACCGGTCACGACGGCGGTCCTTCGTGACATGGGGCTCCTCAGGGATGGGCATGCCGAACCCGTCCGGCAACGAGACGACGCCGCCGGCGGATCGGTGTGCAGGTGAGCAGACGCGAGCACGGCTGGCGTGCCGTGCTTCGGCGATCGGTGCGAGCGGTCCGTCTTCGGTGACGTCATCTCGCTGTGCGGCCAGGTCATCGACGGGAACAGTCCTGAAGTGGTCCCTGGTCGCGCTCCCCGGCGCCCCACCGCACACCAGCGGTTGGACACCCTTCGGGGGAGCACTAGCTAACCGTCGCTCAACTCCCTTTGTGAAGACCGGTTTTGTCGTATCCGTGTCGTATTCCGGCTCCAGCGACCGCAGATGTAGCATCAGCACACAGTGGCGAAAGGGCTACAATCCGGTGAACATATCGGGAGTTGCTGATGAGCCGATCAAGCGGGTCGCGCGCAGGAGCACGACTCGTACACCCGCTCAGCGTCGTCCGGGACGAGCAGGGCTGGACCCTCCAGGACGTCGTCGACGTCGCCGCCGGCTCCACCAAGCGCTCCGCCGACCGGCGCAAGGCGTGGAAGTGGGAGAACTGGGGAGTCGAACCGGACGCCGAGAGCCAGGCAGCGCTCGCGGCAGCGCTCGGCGTACGCCTTGAGGAGGTGCACCGACTCGGCTGGCCGGGATGGCTACCGGACGGCGGGCCGGTCCGCACCGGTTTCCCCTGGACCACGGCGGGGACGCTGGATGCACTGGACGACACCCTGGAGCATGCGATGCCCGACCGGCGCGGATTCATGAAGCTCGGCGGGCAGGCCCTGACCCTGCTCGCCGGCGAGTGGCTCTCGCAGACGCCTCACGCCCTGGCCGCCGCAGTCGCCGGAGGCCCGGTCGACGAGCAGTTGGCGGAAGCCTTGGAAGGCGGCCTGCCGCGGCTGCGCCGGTTGGAGGCCGCGCTCGGCGGCCCCCGCGCCCGCCAACTCCTCGACACCGAGCTGGCCACCGTCACCGACCTGCTCAAGAAGGCGTCCTATAGCGAGGAGGTCGGCCGACGCCTCCTGCGTCTCACCGCCGAACTCGCCCGCCTCGCCGGCTTCGCCAGCTTCGACGCCGGCCTCCATGCCGCCGCCCAGCGGTACTGGACGACCGGCCTGCGTGCCGCCCACTCCGCCGACGACCGCGCCCTGGGCGCCAACATCCTCAAGTCTCTCAGCCTCCAGTGCTACGACCACGGTCTCGTCGCCGCCGCCCTCGACCTCGCCACCGCCGCCGTCGAGGGCGCCGGTGACGTCACCCCCAGAACGCGGGCCATGCTGCTGCTGCGCCAGGCCCGGGCCGAAGCCGCCTGCGGCAACCGGGCCGCCTGCGAACACCTGCTGTCCGAAGCCGAGACGCAGATGGCCCGATCCGCGGTCGCCGACGACGACCCGGCCTGGACCGGATACTTCGACGCCGCCGAGTTCCACGCCCAGACCGCCACCTGCTACGCGGACCTGCACCGCCCAAGGCTGGCCGGGGCCCACTTCAGCACCGCGTTGGATCTCATGCCTCCGGCCAAGGGGCGTGACCTGGCGACCTACACCATCCAGAGCGCTCGAACCCATATCGCGCTCGGAGGGGCCGACCAAGCCGTCCACCTCCTGGAGACGGCCGTCCAGTTGGCCACCAGCGCACCGTCACACCGCAACACGGCGCGGGCACTCGCCGCCCGGGCCGAACTCCCCATGACCAAGAAAGACCCGAAAGTCCAGCGCCTCGACCAGCTGCTCGCCACACTGTCCGCATGACCACAAACCCCGCCCAGCGCGTCGCCCTCGTCTCCGGAGGCAACCGTGGCCTCGGCCTCGCCGTCGCCACCCGACTCGCCGAACAGGGAATGCACGTCGTCCTCGGAGTACGCGACCGGCTCGCCGGCCAAGAGGCCGAGAGGGCCCTCGCCAGCAAGGGCTTGGCGGTCCACTCCCATGAACTGAACGTGACCGACCCGGCGAGCGTCGCCCGCGCCGTCGCCGACGTAGGCGCCGAGCTCGGGCGCCTCGATGTGCTGATCAACAACGCCGCAGTCGCCGTCGACCGCCACCAGGCCGCCACCGCACCCGACTTCGAGCGCGTCCGGGTGACCCTCGACACCAATTTGCTCGGCGCCTGGCGTCTCGCCGCAGCCGCTGTACCGGAGATGCGCAGGAATGGCTACGGACGGATCGTCAACATCACCAGCCACCTGGGATCCCAGAGCAACATGGGCACAGGCAACGTCTCCTACCGCGTCTCCAAGGCCGGCCTCAACGCGTTGACCCAGATCCTCGCCGCAGAGCTCACCGGCACCGGCATCCTCGTCAACGCCGCCTCCCCCGGCCGAACGAACACCCGCATGGCCTACGGCGAGACCGACCGCACCCCCGACGAGGCAGCCGACACACCGGTGTGGCTCGCCACCCTGCCCGACGACGGTCCCACCGGCGGGCTCTTCTACGAGCGCGAGCCCTTGGGCTGGTGACCTTCGGCGTCCTGCGAGACCGAGGGCTGCGGTCCATCCGTCACGGCTCGGACGCACGGGGGCGTCCGGGGTGTACCCGAGCAGATCAGCCGGTAGACAGCCAGGAGAAGGTGCTGCGCAACCGTCTCCGCTCCGAATCCGTTCAGGCCGTCGTTGCTCCACTCCGCCAGCTTCTCCACACCCAGGTCGTTCAGAAGGACGCCGTGGTACATCCGCACCTCGCCTACGACCTCTCCGACAGCCTCAAGCAGCTTCTCTGCCGACCGCTCACAACTCAGGACGAACGGCCCGTCGACCAACGGAACACCGCGCAACGGGGGATGCTCAGGTACGGCCGACTCCCCAGTTCAGTCCCGTTCGGCGGCAACTCGCGCAAGATGCGTCAGCAGAGCGGCCGTGTCGGTCAGGTCCGGCAACACCACTTCGGCGCCGGCCATGCGAAGGTCAGAGGCGGAATGGAGCCCTGTGGCCACGGCCACGATATGAGCCCCGCTGGTCAGCGCGGCCTCGACGTCCCGAGGAGTGTCACCGACCAGCACCACGGGCGCACCCGCCGGGACAGCACGGGCATTGTGGACGCGGTCTCGGGCCACCGCAACGAGTGCCGCCCGGTCCCGGTGGTCGGCACCATAGGCACCGACCTCCAGGTCCACCAGACCATCGAGCCCGAAGGCTGCCAGCTTCACCCGGGCGTTCGCCGCGATGTTCCCGGTCAGCACCGACGAGACGACCCCGGGCTCCTGCGCGACAGCGGTAAGGGCCTCCCGGACGCCGGGCAGCGCGCAGCCGCGCAGCCGCAGCACCTCGGACCGCGCCCGACCGGCCGCTTCGAGAGCGGCCTGGACGACGTTCCACCCCGGCTGGGCCAGACCGTCACGGTCGAACATCTCTCGCATGATCAGTCGATCGGTGCGCCCTTCTGTCACCGCAGGGCCAGACGGCCGACGCTGCGCCACGGCCTCGAAGGCCGCCGCATAGATCTCCTTGCTCACTCCCGCGTTGTCGATGAGCGTGTGGTCGATGTCCCACAAGACGATGAGCGCCATCGGGCCAGCGTAGGCAACCTGCCTGGTGCGCGTCGGCCGCTCCGCGTCCTAGGACGTCCTTGCGAGTCCTACCGTCGTCCGGTTGGATATCCGCTGTGAACGAGCGATTGCGCTCCGCACTCGCCCAGCGCGGTGTCTCCCCTGTGGAACTCGCGGCGGCCTGCGAGGTGGACCCCAAAACGGTGACCCGCTGGTTAGGCGGTCGACTGCCGCATGCACGCCACCGGTGGAATGTTGCACGCCACCTGAAGGTGGACGACGACTTCCTCTGGCCCCAGGCCCGACCCCAGACCGGACAGGCGTCCGGTCCCGGCACCGGCCTCGTGGCCACGTACCCCGACCGTGCCAGCGTCCCGCGGGAGATGTGGCTCTCTCTCCTGCTGGAAGCAGAGCAGGGCATCGACGTACTGGTGTTCTCGGGGACGTTCTTCGCCCAATCGAACCCGCGCATCGCCGCCATGCTGGCGCAGCGCGCGGCGGCCGGGGTGAAGGTCCGGTTGTGCTTCGGTGACCCGCAGGGCCACGCGGTAGCGATCCGCGGGCGGGAGGAGGGTATCGGCGACGCGCTCGCGGCGAAGATCGGCGCCTCGCTGACCTACTACCGGCCGCTGTTGGGCACGCCCGGATGCGAGATCCGTCTGCACGACACCACGCTCTACACCTCGTTGTTCCGTTACGACGACGATCTGCTGGTCAATCCGCACGTGTGGGGTCAGCCGGCGTCCGCCAACCCGCTGTTGCATCTCCAGAAGGGTGGCGACCTCGGTTGGTTCGGCGGCTACGCTTCGAGCTTTGATGCGGTCTGGGACTTGGCCCGGCCGTGGACCGACGACGCGCAGGGAGGCCAGTCTCGTGGCCGGCAGGACTGAGTACTACGGCGATCCGGACGCACCGGCCGCGAACTCGCTGGTGCCCGCGAGCAATCTGCTCGTGCAGAACGAGGCCGGCGAGATCCTGTTGCAGCGCCGACGCGACACCGGGCAGTGGGCGCTGCCCGGCGGGAAGCAGGACATCGGCGAGTCCGCGGCCGACTGCGCGGTGCGCGAGTGCGAGGAGGAGACCGGGATCAAGGCGGAGGTCACCGGACTCCTCGGCGTCTACTCCAACCCGGAGCACATCGTCGTGTACAGCAGCAACGGCGAAGCCCGCCAGCAGTTCGAGGTGGCGTACATCGGCCGCCCGATCGGCGGTATCCCGACGGTCAACGACGAGGCCGACGGTGTGCGCTGGGTGAGGCCGGGCGACCTGGACGAGTACGACATCCACCCGAGCATGCGCCAGCAGATCGGTCACTACCTCAGCGGCAGGTACCCCTACCTCGGCTGAGCCGCGGCGGCGACGCGGTGTTCGGTGCGGGCCACCGCTGCCTCGATCTCCGGCTGCGCGCGGTGGATGAATCGTCCCACCAGCGTGTCGGCTCCGTAGCGGGCGAGGATCTCCGCGACCCGCTCGCCGGCGCTGGTGGGGATGCCGTCGGGAGTGGTGGTCATGTCGCAGAAGATCAGGGCGTCCACCAGCACCTGGTCGTCGAGCAGCGGGAACTCCCGTTCCAGGGTCTCGCGCAGCCCGCGTTCCTCAGCCTCCAGCAGGGCGAGCGAGTGGTTGGCCACCAGCCGCACGAGCCGCGTGTCCGCACCGTGCCGATCCCGCAGGAACCGCGCGCCGTCCAGGGGGTGGAAGCCGGTCGTGGCCAGCCGAGGTGCGTAGCCGACGTCATGGAGCACGGCGGCGGCTACCAGCAGGCCGCCGTCCGGCCCGGCGACCGAGGCCAGTTGCGCGGCCTGGCGTGCCACCCCCTGGGAGTGTGCCCACCGCCTCGGCAGGGTGGCCGACAGCTCTTCCTTGGCGATCTGCCACGCCCACTGGGGCAAAGTCTCCGTCATGCTGTCGGCCTTCCCGCCCGGCGGGCGCTCCATACGCTGTGTGCAAGGGCTGTCCGGGCCACGGCCGTGGCCCGGACAGGACGTAGCGCGCTGGCGCCCGGTTCGGCTATCCGGCTGTTGCCGGGGCCAAGGACTCGCGGCCGCCCCACCGCCGCAGCACCGCCGGTACCGTGACGGTGCCGTCCGCCTGCTGGTGCTGGTCCAGCAGGGCCGGGACCAGGCGGCCGGGTGGCCAGCCCGGAGTCGTTAAGGGTGTGTACGTAGGCGGCCTTGCCTGCTGCTCGTAGCCGATCGCCTTGCCGGCGCCTGCCGGCCCACAGCAGATCCGCGGAGTCCCTGCGCACCGTCGGCTCCCCGCCGATGTAGTGGACCCGCCGGAAGCCGGTGTCGCAACCGGCCTGGAGGACCTCGATCGCTTCCTCCAGTTCCTGATCTTGCTTTCAGCGGGCACCTGCCTTTCAAAGGAAGCGAAGTCCAGGAGGAGCGCTGCGCAGATTGAATCAGCTCCAGAAGTGGGCGCCGAATCTCAGGTTTCGATTTCCTCGCGCCGTCAAAACCGAGATTCCCACTGATTCTGGCGGGCCTAATGAGTGCCTTCCAACCACGTTCCGGGACGTTCCAGGGACGTCCCGAGACGTATCCACCGGGGGCCGTCCCCCGCGTACCCACTCGCCCTATCCTTCGGGGGTGGCAGCACAGGCCCGTGCCCGACGGCTGCGAGCAGCCGGGGGATGGATCAAGGGCCCTGGCACGGGGGATGCGTGCTGCCCAGCCTGACTAGCGGCTTGCGTCAGCAGGGCTCGATGACGCTACGCCTGGAGGTCGAAATTCCACATTCACAGGGAAATATGACCCCAGGTAACGGCCGATTGATGATGGGCAACCAGTGCGAGGCCGCCTATAGGCGGTGCCTTTGTACGCCGTCCGCCTCCGCTAGCCCGGGGGCATGAGAGGAGCGAAAAATGGCAGGTCAACCGGATGAGGAACTGTTGCTCGCGGTCGATGAGCTGGGGGCGGTGCACGACCGGTACGACAGTCTCCGCTCGGACAACGCCGGCTCCGGCGGCGACGACCCGTGGCCGGGGGGCGACGGCAATCTGCACGACAGCGAGTGAGTGAGCCGGCTGGTGGGCGTACCGGTATCCGGACGCCCACCAGCCGGTACGGCCTGGTGATCGAGTTCAGGGGAGGTTCGCATGGAGCACAGGTTGATCAGGGCCGTGGAGTCGGCTCTGGGCTGGGCGGGACCGGAACGGATCGGCGATCGGTTCACGAGGGGACACACGGGGGTCGAGGACCTGTCGAGGCGGTTGCTCACCCCGCAACGGCTGCTCGACCTGGTGATGAGGCGTAGTCTCGCCCGCCCGCAGTTCCGGCTGTTCCAGGAAGGTGTGGAGGTCCATCCCGCGGTCTACTTCACGGACAGCGTCAGCCCCCGGGGCCAGAGCATCTCCTTGGTCAACATGAACGCCCTGGGGCGGCTGCTCAGCGAGGGCGCGACGCTGATCCTCGACCAGGCGAACGTCGCCGATCCGACCCTGGAGGTGGCCTGCCGCGCGCTGCAGTGGTGGAGCCAGGAGCGGGTCCAGGTGAACGTCTACTGGACTACCGGCGAGGCGGAGGGGTTCCCGCTGCACTGGGATGACCACGACGTGATCGTCGTCCAACTGGCGGGCGAGAAGGGCTGGGAGGTCCGTGGTACTTCGCGAACCGCGCCGATGTACCGGGACGCCGACCCGAACTCCACGCCGAGCGAGGAGGTGATCTGGTCGGGACTGCTTCGCGCCGGCGAGGTGATGCACATCCCGCGGGGCCACTGGCACCGGGCCACTCGTGTCGGCCACGGGGACACCGGTCACTCGCTGCACGTCACCTTCGGCATCACCAAGCGGACCGGGGCCAGTTGGATGGCCTGGCTCGGCGACTGGTGCCGCGAGCACGAGGTCTTCCGGCACGATCTCGACCGCGCTCCGGGTGCCGACGCCAGCCAGTTGATCGCCGCCGCGCAGGAGCTGGTGGACTCACGGCCTCCGGCCGCGTTCCTCAGCGACTACCAGCGGACCGCCGGGCCGGCTCGGCAGGTGCCGCACCTGGACGTACTCGGCCCGCTCACGGCGGCGGTCTGCACCACGAACTTCCGCCCGGAAATCCGCCCGGGTGACAACGTGGTGGAGGTGACTGCGGCCGGTCGACGTCTCAGCTTCGCCGCGAAGGCGGAGCCCGCGCTGCGACTGCTGCTCAGCGGACACCCCGTGGTCCTGGCGGAGGCCGAGGCCGCTGTCGGCACCGAGGTACATGCGGTGGCCGGCCTGCTGGCGAAGGAGGGGTTGTGCGCGCCGCTGACCGACGAATTGTTCTCGGGCTACACCGGTCTCGTCACGAACGCCACCTCCTGACGGCGGCGTTGGATCACGGAGTGACCGCGATCGACACCGCGTTCAACTACCTGGGCTTCACCTCGCACGCCACGCTCGCCGACGTGGGCGGGGACCTGCTGTCCTGCTTCACGGTCTCCACCAGGGTCGGCTACTTTCCGGCCGTCGGCGGTCGGGCGCGGCACAGCCTCGATCCGGTGGAGCTTCGCGCCGCGCTGGAGCAGACGATTCGGGACCTGGGACGTTCACCGGACGTGGTGTTCCTGCACAACCCGGAAGCCTCGCTCACGGCCGGTGAACGAGGCGGGGAGCAGTTGGCCGCCGCCTGCGCTGTCCTGGCCGAAGCGGTGGCGGCCGGGCTATGTGGGGCGTGGGGGGTCGCGACGTGGAATCCGCGCGCGGTGGCCGTGCTCGGTGCCCAGCTTCCGGTCGCGCCGGAGGTCCTGATGGTCCGATCCGGGCTGCTCGTCGGCCACGAGGTCCTGGCCGTCGGTGAAGTCCTCGCCCGGGGATGGGGTATTCCGGCCGAACGCCGCTGGGGCATGAGCCCGTTCGGCGGGAACCCTGCCAGCCCGCCCTGGCGTCGGAGCGACCCGCGTCTCTTCCTGGCCGGTGCCGCGGGTGAGTCGACTCCGGTGCAGGCGGCCTTCCGGGTTGCCTTCGAGCTGCCGCTGGTGGGCGCGGTCGCGGTCGGCACCGACAGGCCGGATCATCTGCGCGAGCTGGTCGATGCCGCCGGTCTGGCGGTCAACGCCGAACTCATCGACGGGTACCGGCGTCTGCTGGCTGAGCGGGCCGCCCGTCAGAGTGGTTGAAGCGCGTGGATCAGTTGCTCGGCCTCGATCCGGGCCGGGGCTACCCGGGGGTCGTCCGGGTGGGCGTGCGGGCCGGCGATCTTCGCCAGCACGAAGAGGCGCGTCACCATGCCGTCGCGACTCTCAAGGTCCGTCCGGCGCTCGCGGCGTACGCGGTCCGCGAGCGCCGGGACGGCGAGGGAGGCAGCCAGAAGAGACGCGGAGTCCAGGCCGTGCGGCGCCATCCCCCAGTCCTCCCAGTCGAACAGGCAGAACTCGGGACCGGTGACGTTCGCCCAGTTCAGGTCGGCGTGCGCCGCAGACCACGAGAGCACCTGGGTGCTCACCGCCAGGGGGAAGGCGGTGCGGATCACCTGATCGACCAGCTGTTGGGTGATCGGCTCGGTGTCCGGCGTCGCCACCCTGGACGTGGGCTGGGCGGCGAGCGCGTCCAGGGAGGCATTCAGGGCCTTCCACCAACCGTCCGGAAGCTCGGGATCGGTGGCCAGGACGGCCGTGCCGACCGGACTACCCGGAATGCGCGACGTCTCGTCCGCTCGCCAGATCGCCCCGTCACCTTCGTCGCGCCACGCCACCGAACTCACCCAGCGGGGCATCGCCACGCCGGTCAGAACGGCAGCGGTTTCGGTGCCGGCCCAGCCCTGCTCCCTGGCCCTCTTCCACGGACGACGCTCGATACGGACCCAGGTGTCCCGGTCGGTTCCCGCTCCGACCGACCGGCGCTTCCTGACGACGCTGGTCCGGTCGAGTGCTGTGCCGAGGCGTTGCTCGACCAGTTCGAGGATGCAGTCGACCGGCTCCTTCCGGAGGTCCATCGCGCGGCCGTCTGCTGCGGAGAGCGTCATGGTGGTGACGGTAGCAGGCCGACGAGGGGCGGCTGTGCGGGCGGCGCCGCCGGCGAACTACTGACGGCGGGCCGTGAGTTCTGCGATGGCGCGGAGTACGGCCTGTGGGTCGCGCAGGCTGTCGAGGACCCGGTCCGCCCCGGCGCCTGTGAGCTGGTCGGCCGTGGTGGTGCCGGAGGCGACAGCGATCACGCCTGCTCCGCCTTCCGCTCCGGTCCGCACGTCTTCGAGCGAGTCCCCGATGATGACCGTGTTCGAGCGGTCGAAGGTCTTCCCATGGCGGGCGGCGGCTCGGTGCTGGGCGACGCCGACCAAGGCCGGCCGGTGGGAGTCGTCGGAGGCGAAGCCGCCAATGGCGAGGTCGACAAACTGATCGAGGCCGAAGGCACGGAGTTTGATCTCCGCGTTCTGCTGCAAGTTGCCGGTGACCACGGTGGGTACGAGGTCCGGGTGGGCATCGACTGCTGCGAGTGCGGCGGTGGCACCGGGCATCAGCTGGCCTCCTGCGCGCAGCTGCTCGGCCTTGGCGGCGAGGAGCCTGGGCAGGAGCTCGATGATCTGCTCTGCGAACAGCTCCAAGTCCTGGTGGTCGATGTCGTTGGCGGTGAGCAGTTCCCGTACTGCCAGCGGCATCGTGCGGCCGGTGCCGCGTTCGGGAAGCTTCGTCGCGTCGCGTCCGACGACCTGGCGGAACGCCTCGCGGTAGACAGTGCGGTCGGTCTCGCCGACGTACACCAGGGTGCGGTCGATGTCCCACAGAACGAGTACGGTGCTGGTCACGGTCACGACTCCTTGGCCGCCATCACTTGTCGTGACCGTTCTATCAGCTCGTTCGACCGCGGGCTGGGGATGGCCTGGAGGTGCTCCACGGTCTGCTTCAGGTGCTCGGTCAGCCTGGCCGACTGGACCTTCGACGCGAGGGTGAAGGCGGCGTCTGCGGCCATGAAGCCTCCGTCCCGATCGTCGGCGAGAAGGTGGGCGGAGGCGGCCCGCGATGCGAACAATGCCCGCGTCCGCAGATCCTCGGGGTTCAGGGTGGAGGCGGCCTGCTCGAAGTGGTCTGCCGCGGTCTTGTGCTCGCCGAGTTGGAGGTAGCAGCTGCCGGTCTGGCCGAGGATCTCGCCCCAGTTCATCCAGTAGAGCCAGCCCGGGTCCTGCTCGGCTGGGCCGAGCTGCTCCAGTTCGGCAGCCAGTCCGAGCGCCCGCAAACATGCCTGTCGCTCCCCGAGCTTGGCATGCCCGCGCGCCTGACGGGTCAGGAGCATGGCCTCAAGGTGCGAGGAGCCGAGGGTACGGACCTTCTCTCTGGCGGCCTGCATCGCGGTCACGGCGTCGCGAGGGTCGCCGATCGAGTAGCTCTGGATGGCCAGGTAGGACAGAGCGCCGGCGCCGTACCGGGAATCCCCGGAGGCATGGGCAGGTCGGAGTGCTGCGAGGAGGGTTCGCTGGGCCAGTACATGGTGTCCGGCGTCGAAGTGGAACCATCCGAGCTGGGTTGCGGTGTCGGCGGCGATGCCGGCCAGGCGCTGCCCGATCTCCTCGGTGTAGCTGGCCGACTTCAACGTCTCGTACAGGACGCTGAGATGGGCACGGGCAAGGCCCGCGACCAGGCCGCTGCCGGAGCTGGCGTCCATGGTGCGCAGGCTGTCGATCGTCCCCTGGAGGCTACCGGCGAGCGCTCGGGTCACCTGCGCGCCACCGAGCGCGCGTTCAAGGGGCTCGGCGTCGGCGATTCCCCACTGGTGGATGTAGGCGGAGAGGGCGGTTCCGGCTAGGAGTAGGAAGTGGCGGCGATTCGGACGCATGGGCATGGCGGCAGGCTCCCCTCGCATCGCGTCGTGCAGTGCCGCCACCATACGGCGGGCCGTCCACGGCCCGGCGGTGTCGTCATGAGCAGGGAGTGAACTGACGCTCCGTCCTGGGCCAGAGGGGTCCGCGGCCGTGCGCAGCGGGAGCCTCACCAGATCGGCCGGGGCGCCAATCGCGTCGAGGAACTCGATGATCCGGTCGATGTGGGTCAGCTGCACCCGGCCGGCCTCCAGCCTCGACAGGTAGCCCTGGGTCAGCCCGGTGATCCCGGCCAGATCGTCCTGGCGAAGCGGAACGATCTTCCGAAGGCGCTTGCTCAGCCTGCCGAAGTCCAGTTCGGCAAGGCTGTCGCGCACCAGGGCGTCTCGCCACACCCACGCGGGAACAGGCTCGGCCGGTGTCTCGGCGACCGTTCGCGCGCATGGGCCGCACGCACTGGCGCTGTCGTTGTACCGGCTGAGCGCGCACCCACAACGCTCGCATCGCCGCACCCCCATGCCGCCCCTCCCGTCCGCAGGAGCCTCGGCCTCCCACAGGCAGCCCCGTGATCATATTTCAGCGCGAATATGACTACGCGAATGGTCGCCGTCGAACACTCTCAGGCACCTTACTGCGGCGAACAGTTGACCATGGCGGAATTCGATCACTCCGCGTCCCAGGACGTCCCGCATGCGTCCCCCGGTGGGGTCGCGTCGTCCGGCGAACCGCCGCCACCATCTGACGCAGGGGAAACAGAGGACGCAACCCGTCGCCACCAAGTAAGAACCTCGCCAGCGGGGTTCTACGGCCAAGGCTCGTCGAACCGATCGAGCTCTGCCCGCGGTGGGCGCGGCCGGGCACCGGTGCCCACGGCGGCCACGTCCACGCTCACGACATGCCTGGAAGGACGGTCTCATGAACGCCGTGCCGCCCGCTCGGCCGGTGTACCACCCCGCCGGGTTCGACGATGCGCTGCGGACCGCAGTGGACGAATTGCGGGCCGGACGCTGGCTGTCGACGCAACGGCTGCTGGCGGCGACCGGGCAGGATTGCGGGCGTCGTACCTCCCGGACGCAGGTGCTGGCGCTGGTGGCCGCCCGGTCGACAGTGCTCACCGACTGGGGACTTGAGGACCCGACCGACCCGGGGCTGGCCATCCTGCGGACTCGGGTCGCGGTCGAGCACGCCCTGACCGCGGCCAAGGCCGGTTCGCCGGAGGCCGGGCGCCTGGAGCAGGCAGCGCGCGAGTCGTGCTGGGCCGCCGCCGACGCCGTGCCGTCGGACCCCGTGCCGTGGGTCTGCCTCCTCGCCCTGGCCGTGTTGGACCGTCCCAGGGCGCGCCCCGAACACCGACAACGGTCGTCGGATCCGATGCTTCCGCAAGGGCCGTGGGGCCTGCTCGACGAAGCGCGGCGACGCGATCCCGGCAACCGGGAGGCTCATCACCGGATGCTGCGTTACTGGCAGCAGGGCTATCGGCCGGCGGCGGCCGACTTTGTGAACGTGGTCCTGCCGAAGGCCCCAGCCGGGTCGCCGCTCGCCGCCCTGCCGCTGTACTTGTCGGTCGAGCAGTACCGCAACGAGCCCAGGCGGAACGCGGTGGTGCTCCGGCAGTGGCTACGGGAGCCGCACTTCTCCCGTGCTCTGCGCGCGTACGAGAGCTGGTCCGTGTCGGTGCCCGGATCATGGCCGGTCGCCGATCTCAGCTACCTCGCCCACGCGCTGTGGGCGTCGGCCCAGATGGACGCCGCCGCCGAGGTCTTCGCCGCGCTCGGACAGTTCGCTTCCGGGGCCCCGTGGAGCCTGGTCGCCGACTCGCCGGAGAAGGCGGAGGGCCTGCTGCTGATCGCGCGCCAGCAGTCCTTCGCCGGCCGGGCGACCGCTCTGGCCTGACTCCCCCCGTCCCTGCCCACTTCTCCCCAAGGAGGTCGACTTCGATGTCCCCCGTCCACACCGCTGAGCTGTCCGACGAGGATCGGCTGCGTCAGCTCGGCTACGAGCCCAAGCTGAGCAGGCGGATGGGCGAGTTCGGCAACTTCGCCAGCTCGTTCTCCGTCATCAGCATCCTGTCCGGGTGCATGACGATGTTCGCGTTCGGCCTGAACACCGGCGGTCCGGCGGTGATGTTCTGGGGCTGGATCAGCGTCGGTGCGATGGTCCTCTTCGTCGGCCTGGCGCTCGCCGAGGTGACCTCGGCCTACCCGACGAGCGGGGGCCTGTACTTCATGGCGCACCAGCTCGGTGGCCCGCGGTGGGGCTGGCTGGTCGGCTGGCTCAACCTGCTCGGCCTCCTGGGCGGGATCGCCGGCATCGACTACGGCGCCGCCAGTTTCATCGGGGCCTTCCTCAACCTCCAGTTCGGCTACGAGCCCACGCCCGTCGGCCTGTTCGGGATCTTCGCGGCCGTCCTGCTGCTCCACGCGCTGCTGAACCTACCGAACGTTCGCCGGGTCGCCTTCCTCAACAGCGTCTCGGTGTGGTGGCACATCGGCGGCGTCGTGCTGATCGTCGGCGCGCTCGCGATCGTGCCCAGCCACCACCAGGAGGCCGGCTGGGTCGTCGGGCACTTCGTCAACAACACCGGCTGGAGCAACCCGATCTACGTGAGCGCGATCGGGCTGCTGCTGGCGCAGTACACCTTCTCGGGCTACGACGCGAGCGCGCACATGGCCGAGGAGACCACCAAGGCGGCGGTGTCCGCGCCACGCGGCATCGTCCGTTCGATCTGGGTGAGCTGGATCGCCGGCGCCGTCCTCCTCGCCGGTATGCTCTTCGCCGTCCAGGACTACGACGCCGTCCTCACAACCGCCACCGGTGTGCCACCCGCCCAGATCTTCATCGACGCGCTCGGGACGACCGGGGGGAAAGTACTCCTGGTCGTGGTGATCGTGGCGCAGCTGTTCTGCGGGAACGCGGAGACCGCCGCGTCGGCGCGAATGGTCTTCGCGTTCTCCCGGGACGGCGCGCTCCCCGCCTCGGGCCTGTGGAGCCGGGTGTCGGAGCGCACTGGGACGCCGGTGGCCGGGGTGTGGTTGTCGGTGGGGGCAGCCGCGGTGCTGGCGCTGCCGTCGCTGTACAGCACGACCGCGTACGGGGCGGTGACCGCCGTCAACGTGGTGGGGATGACGCCGGCGTACGCGGTGCCGATCTACCTGCGGCTTCGCAGGGGCCGGACGTTCCGGCCCGGGCCGTGGAACCTGGGGCGTCGTGGGCCGCTGGTCGGGTGGATCGCGGTGGGCTGGGTGGCGGTGGTGAGCGTGCTGGTGTGCCTGCCGCAGTCGTTCCCGGTGACCGTCGACACGTTCAACTATGCCCCGGTCGCGCTCCTGGCGGTGTTGGTGCTGGCGTGGGCGTGGTGGCTCAAGGCGGGGCGTTCGTACGCGCCGCCGGTGCAGCGGTCGGCCGAGCTGGTGGAGCTGACCGAGGAGGTCGTGTGACCAGCCGCCGCTCGGGTCGTCCGAAGGCGGCGATGCGGGCAGCCCGGCACCGCGGGACCGGCAGCTCGCCGGCGGCGGCTTCGCCGGTCGGGCCACTGCACCGGCTGGTGGCCGACTTCGGGATCGAGACGGTGCTGCTGGCGGCCGTCGACGTACAGGGCCGTCTCAAGGGCAAGGAGTACGACGCGGCCTGGCTGGTTGAGCGGCTGCGGTCGGGCCGACTGGCCCCGGAGATGTGCGGGTACGTGATCGGCACCGACCTCGGGATGACCGCCCCACGCACCGGGGCGTTCTCGTGGGAGTCCGGCTTCGGCGACACCGCTCTGCTGCCCGACACCAAGAGTGCCCGCGTGCTGCCGTGGCTGCCGTCCACGGCGGTGGTGCTCGCCGATCCGGTCAGCAAGGGGTGGCCGCACCCGCTGGCCCCGGTCACCGTGCTGGCCGAGCAGCAGGAGCTCCTCGCTGGTGTCGGCCTGACGGCGATGGTGGGCGTCGAGACCGAGCTCCTGCTCTACGAGGGAGCCGCCCGGGATGCGGCGGCGGCCGGCTGGCGCGGGCTTCGCCCCGTCACGTGGGACAACCGCGACTACGCGCTCGACCAGCCGTCGGCGGTGCGGGAGTTCAGCCGTAGGCTCCGGCAGGTCCTGGCCGCCGCCGGTCTGCCGGTCGAGGCGGTCAAGGGCGAGGGCGCGTCCGGCCAGATCGAGGTGACCTTCCCGTACGGCCCGGTCCGCGAGGCATGCGAGCGGCACGTGCTGTTCAAGCACGCCGCGAAGACCATCGCGGACGACGCCGGTCTGACGGCGTCGTTCATGGCGGCCCCGTCCACCGGGGTCGGCAGCGGCCTGCACCTGCACGTCTCGCTGCACGATGTCGACGGCCGGACGGTCTTGGCCGCCGACCCGGCCAACGGGACCGAACTGTCGGAGCTGGGCGAGCAGGCGGTGGCCGGGCTGCTGACGGTGCTGCCGCAGACCGGCCCGCTGTGGGCGCCGTACGTGAACAGCTACAAGCGCCTCGGCGACCACTCCTTCGCGCCGGCCCGCTTCGCCTGGGGCCGGGACAACAGGTCGTGCGCGGTGCGGGTGGTCGGGCACGGCCCCAGCCTACGGCTGGAGGTGCGGCTGCCCGGTGCGGACGCCAACCCGGTGCTCGCGCTGGCGGCCGTCCTGGCCGGTGTCCGGCACGGCGTCGAGGCCGGCCTCAAGCCCCCGCCCGCCACCCGCGGCGACGCCTACCTGAACCGTGAAGCGTCGCCCGTGCCGCAGTCCCTGGCCGAGGCGCTCGGCGCCTTCGAGACCAGCGAGCCGGCCGGTGAGCTGCTCGGCGAGCCGGTGGTCGCGCACCTGGCCCGCGTCGCCCACCTGGACCTGGAGTACCACGCCGCCCGCGTCACCGACGCGGAGCTGGAGCGCGGTCTCACCCAGGCATGAGCCCCGGGCCGGTCGTGGCGCCACACCCCCGGACCCGCGACCGGCCCGGCCCAATCCCCACCCCTCACCCTGCTGGAGGACTCCATGGAGAGCATGGACGCCGTTTCCGTCCGACCCCGCACGAAGGGCAGGGCGAAGCCCGCCCCCGACGTGCTGGCCAAGGCGCACCTGGTCGACATCGCCGCGCCCGGCATGGAGGGTCTGGCGATGTGGCTGGCCTCCCGCGGCCTGGACGTCACCGGCAGCATCGGCCCCGCCGACCAGGACGGCCCCGCCGCCGCCCGGCTGCGCGAGGCCGGCGTGAGCGTGGCGATCGGCCTCGACGCGGGCAACGTCCGGGAGGACCGGACCTGCGTGGTGTGGTCGGCGCCGGTACCCGCACTGCCGCTGGCGCCACCCGTCGGAGCGGTGGTCGGGGACGGCTTGCAGCCGTCCTGCTTGGCCATCGCCGCACCGAGGTCACCGTGCTGGAGCTTGCTCTGCGCCTGGGTGGAGAGCGAGGCGAGCTGCTGCACCTGGTCGGCCACGCTGCGCAGCCCGTCGGCGAACTTGGCCTGGTCGTCGTTGGGCAGCGCGTCCAGCTTCTTCTGGACCTCCAGGTAGCCGTCGGCCGCCTTCTTCAGTTCGTCGACGGTGTCCTTCTGGAGGGTCGCGCCGTCCTTCACCTTGGGCGCCCCGGCCGTGTCGATGGCGGCGGCTATGTCCTGGTTGGTCTTCGCCAGCCGCCCGATGTCCGTGGAGAGCCGCTTCTGGAGGTCGGCCGGCGCCTCGCCGGTCTTCACCTGGCCGGTGTCGGCGAGCGCGGTCTGCGCCTGGGCGATCGGGTCCTTGGCGGCGCCGCAGACGTTCGACGCCCAGGACTCCAGCTGCTTGCTGTTGTTGTCGTCGCCGCCGCAGCCGACGGCGCCGAACGCGAGCAGCACGCCGAGGGCGGGTACGGCCAGCAGTCGCTTGTTCACCGGGAGAGGCCTTTCGGTTTCGGTCGTCATCGGTCGTCGAACCTACACGGCCGGTGTCCGTTCCCCGGTTCCCGGTTCTCCCCCGACCCCGCTGCCCGCTCCGCTCGACGCCCCGACCACGTGTCGTGCCGGGCGTGCGCGGGCACGGCGGGAACGGCCCACCGCGGCCGACCGCCGGGTACGGATCCGCAGGGCCGCCCTCGCCGCGGCTTCCGTGGCTTCCGTGGCTTCCGCGACACGGTCCGCGGGGTCGGCGACGTGCCGCCACGCCCGCCCCGGGATGGGGCGCAGCCTCATCCCGGGCGCGCACGAACCGGGCCCGTGCGCCGGGCATGTGAGTGGGGCCCGTGAGCCGGATGCGAGAAAAGCCGACGGCCCGGGGCAGCGTCGAAGCGGCGCCCGGGCAGCGCCGAAACGGCTCAGACCGCGATGGAGGCGACCGAAACCGGCCAGCTCATCCGGATCAGGCCACCGTCCGCCCCGTTGGTGACCTCCAGGTCCTCGACCAGGCCGGTGATCACGGCAAGGCCCAGGGTGTCGTCGTCCGGCTCGCCGCCCTCGGCGGCGCCGGAGGCCGGGACGGCGGCGGGGCCGGCCTCGTCCTCGACCTCGATGAGGAAACGCTTCTCCTGGTCGGTGAGCGCGACCCTGACCGTGCCGCCGATGCCACCGCGCTGGTGCAGTCCGACCGCACGGGAGCACGCCTCGCCGACCGCGAGCCGTACCTCGTCGAGCACCGACTCGTCGACCCCGGCCCGTCTGGCGACGGCCGCGGCGACCAGCCGGGCCGTCCGCACGTGCTCGGGAAGCGCGCTGAATCGAAGTTCGACGGTTGCCATCTCTCCCCCTCGGGGTACTCCGACGGGGGCCGGAGCTCCGGCCCCTGCGGGCCGGCGGAACCGGCCCAGGGGCGCCCGGCGACGCACCGGGCCACACGGACCCGGGCACCCGGACGCGAGGAACGAGCGGGGCCGGCCACGAGGGCCGGCCCCGCCGCGTCAGTCGGTCGCGCTGACCGCGTCGTCCACCGAGGTGTGGATCGGGAAGACCTTGGTCAGGCCGGTGATGCGGAAGATCTTCAGGATGCGCTCCTGGTTGCAGACGAGGCGCAGCGAGCCCTCGTGGGCGCGCACCCGCTTCAGACCGCCCACCAGCACACCGAGGCCGGTCGAGTCGAGGAAGTCAACGCCTTCCATGTCGACGACGAGGTGGTACTTGCCGTCGTTGACGAGCTCGACCAGCTGCTCCCGCAGCTTCGGGGCGGTGTACACATCGATCTCGCCGCCAACCTCGACGACCGTACGATCGCCGACTGAACGGGTCGACAGGGACAGGTCCACGGAACCTCCAGCACCTTGCCTTGCTACGTCATGTGCGATCCTCGGCCGGACGGCCGCCACCGCATGGTCGCGAGCCCGGGCGCGCCCAGCCAACGCGTGGCAAGCCTCAGCGCTGCGACCCACGGCCATACGGCCGTCACGGCCACATTCAACCACCTGCGGCCATGCCCGCACGATGGCTTACGACGATTCTCCGTCACGCCGGTGACACACTGGGTCCTCATGCCGCCCCGACACAGCCCGCCCGAGGCACTGCTCACGACCCTGGCCACCAGTCGGGGGCGGTCCGACCGGCTCACCCATACGGAGCATCTTCCCGCCCGACCTGCGCGTTATTCACCGTGGCCCGACTCGATCCGTCCGGAGGTCGTGGCGGCGGCGCGCGCCGTCGGGGTGGAACAGCCGTGGGCGCACCAGGCAGAAGCGATGAACCTGGCCAAAAGCGGCCAGACTGTGGTGATCGCCACAGGAACCGCCTCGGGCAAGTCGCTGGGCTACCTCGCCCCGGTGCTCAGCGACCTGCTGGACGGCACCGAGGCCCGCAACGGCCGCGGCGCCACCGCGCTCTACCTGGCCCCGACCAAGGCACTCGCCGCCGACCAGCGACGCCGGGCCGCCGAGCTCGCCCCGCCGCGGGTGCGCGCCGCGCTCTACGACGGCGACACCCCGCCCGAGGAGCGCGAGTGGGTCCGCCAGTACGCGTCCTACGTGCTCACCAACCCGGACATGCTGCACCGGGGGATCCTGCCCGGACATGCCCGCTGGTCCTCCTTCCTCAAGGCGCTGCGCTACGTGGTCGTCGACGAGTGCCACAGCTACCGGGGCGTGTTCGGCTCGCACGTCGCCCAGGTTCTGCGGCGGCTGCGCCGCATCTGCGCCCGTTACGGTTCGTCACCCACCTTCCTGCTGGCCTCCGCGACCACCGCCGACCCGGCCGCGACCGCCCGGCGGCTGACCGGGCTGCCCGCCGTGGCCGTCACCGAGGACGCCTCGCCGCGCGGACCGATGGTCTTCGGCCTCTGGGAGCCGCCGCTGACCGAGAACGTCGGCGAGCACGGCGCGCCCGTGCGCCGCACCGCGACCGCCGAGGCCGCGCACCTGCTGACCGACCTGGTCGAGCGGGAGACCCGCACCGTCGTCTTCGTGCGCTCCCGGCGCGCCGCGGAGCTCGTCGCGCTCCAGACCCAGGACCAGCTCGCCCGCCCGCTCGCCGGACGGGTGGCCGCCTACCGCGGCGGCTACCTCGCCGACGAACGCCGTGCCCTGGAGCGCGACCTGCACACGGGCCGACTGCTCGGCCTCGCCTCCACCTCCGCTCTCGAACTCGGCGTCGATATCTCCGGTCTCGACGCCGTCCTTATGGCCGGCTATCCCGGCACCCGGGCCTCGCTCTGGCAGCAGGCAGGCCGGGCCGGCCGGGAGGCCCAGGGCGCGCTGGCCGTCCTGATCGCCCGCGACGACCCGCTGGACACCTACCTGGTGCACCACCCGGAGGCACTGTTCGCGGCCCCCGTCGAGGCCACCGTGCTCGACCCCGACAACCCGCACGTGCTCGCCCCGCACCTGTGCGCGGCCGCCGCCGAACTCCCGCTCACCGATGCCGACCTGGAACTGTTCGGGCCGTCCACGGCACCGCTGCTGCCGGTCCTGGAGCGACGCGGCCTGCTGCGCCGCCGCAGCGACGGCTCCTGGTACTGGACCCGTCGCGAGCGCGCGGCCGACGCGGTGGACCTGCGCGGAAGCGGCGGCAGTCCGGTGCAGATCGTCGAGGCCGACACCGGCCGGCTGCTCGGCACGGTGGACGCCGCCGCCGCGCACACCACCGTCCACACCGGAGCCGTCCACCTGCACCAGGGCCGCACCTACCTGGTCCGGGAGTTCGACCTGGAGAACTCCGTCGCCCTGGTCGAACCGGCCGACCCGCCGTACACCACCGCCGCCCGCGACATCACCTCCATCTCCGTCCTCGACACCGACACCACCGTGGACTGGGGCGAGGGCCGGCTCAGCTTCGGTTCGGTGGAGGTGGTCAACCAGGTGGTCGGCTACCTCCGCAAACGGATCTCCACCGGGGAGATCATGGGCGAGAGCAAGCTGGACCTGCCGCCCCGCACGCTGCGCACCCGCGCGGTCTGGTGGACCGTCACCGAGGACCAGCTCCTCGACGCGGACATCCCGCTCGACCAGCTGCCCGGCGCCGCCCACGCCGCCGAGCACGCCTCGATCGGCCTGCTGCCGCTGTTCGCCACCTGCGACCGGTGGGACATCGGCGGAGTCTCCGTCCCGTTGCACCCGGACACCGGCCTGCCGACCGTGTTCGTCTACGACGGCCACCCGGGTGGGGCCGGCTTCGCCGAACGCGGCTTCCAGCGGGCGGTCCAGTGGTTGACGGCCACCCGGACGGCGATCGCCTCCTGCGAGTGCGAGCGCGGCTGCCCCTCCTGCGTCCAGTCACCCAAGTGCGGCAACGGGAACGATCCGCTGGACAAGGCCGCCGCCGTCCGGCTCCTGGACGTCCTGCTGGCCGGGGCCCCCGGAGCCGCGGAGGCCCAGGGCGGGCCGGGCGGGTCGGAACCGGACCGGCCCCGGACGGCCGGAGCCAGGGCCGTCCCCGAGGCGGACGACGGAGCGCCGGACGGTTCATGAGGCCGCGGAGGCCGCCATCGCGGAGCTCGGGGCTCCGGACGGAGCACCGCCCGGCCCGCCGTCCGGCACGTCCTCGGAGCCGCCCGTGACCGGGGCACGCACCGGCCCGGCCCTGGCCCTCGCGCGTGCCGGGCCGACCCGCAACCGGACCGGGAGCCCGCGGACCTCCGCCTCGGCCACCACCTCGACGGCATCCGCCGAGCGGTCGACCGCACAGGCCACCAGCCCGGCGCCCTGGGCGGCGGCGATCGCGGCGGCCCGGGCGCAGCCGCCGTCCCCGTCCAGCAGCAGCCGGCCGGCCGCGGCGAGGGCCGCGAGGTCGGCCGCCGACTCCGCCCGGTGCCGGGCCGCGACCGCCGACCCCACCGCGAGCGTCCCGCCGAACACCGCCGTGCCCAGCATCGCCAGGGCGAGCAGCCAGACCGTCGCCGAGCCGGCGTCCGGCCCCCGGCCGCCCGTCGCGGCCGCTCGGGCGGCTCGGACGCGTGCCAGCCGATGCGCCGTGCCCCGCGGCCCGGTCAGGACGGCCATGGGCCACCACCCCGCTCCGCGGCCGCCACCAGGACGTCCTCCCGTGCCGCCACGGCCGCCGCCCCGAGCCGGACGGCGAGCAGTCCGCCGAGCCTGCCCGGCCCCGCGCACGGCGCCTCCACGTCGACCCGGACCGTGTCGGCGGCCAGGGCCACCCGGACCTGCGCGCCCGGTGGGGCCGCCGCGCGGGCGATTTCCGCCGCGTCCGCCTCCCCGCGTGCGGCCGCCCTGGCGCCGATCCGGGCGGCGTCCACACAGCGGATCTGCGCAGCCGCCGCGAGCACGCCCCAGATCAGCATCGCCGCGAGCAGGACGAGGGCCGGCAGTGCCACCGCCGTCTCCGCCGTCACGAAGCCCGCGTCACCGCGCCGCCCCGGGCGCGGCGACCACGTCCGGCCGGCACCACGCGCCACCGACCGACCAGGGCCGGCCCTCAACTCGCCTTCGGCCGCCCGGAGTCCGGTCGGGGCGACGTCGCGACGGCGAAGGCCGAGAAGGCGGAGAAGGCGGAGGCCGCCGCGCGGCCCGGACGCGGGCGCCGGCGCGCCGAGCCGGCCGGAGCCGGGGGCGCCTCCCGACCGCCCGGCGGCAGGCCGTCGACGAACGACGGCCGCCCCACGAAGCTTGCGCGCGGGCCTCCCGGTCGACGATGGCTCGCGCTCGGGAGCTCGGCGACAGTCCCTACGTCGCATGGAGCGCCCGCACCAGCATGTCGGTCAGCGCACCGGTGATGGCCTCGCTGGTCACCACCTTGTACAGCCCGGCCGCGAGGGCGCACGCGCCCAACGTTCCGACGGCGTACTCGGCCGTAATCACTGCTTAGTTGATGTGTCTCTTTAGTGAGGGCTGGAGCCCTGAAGAGAGGTCAAACTCTCTTGCACTCAGCCGTGTCTCATATCTAGGCTCCGGGCCATGCACTTGATCTTCTTCAAGCCCAACGAGTGGGAATCGTGGGATCTCGGCCGCCGCCCGCTGATCCCCGAAGGCATGCCCGTACTGGTCGACGACGACCTGGAGTTCGAGGCAGCCGGAGCCCTTCGCCCGGCCGCCGTGGCGAACGTGTGGCTGAGAGAGCTTCCGGTCAGCGGCGCGCCCGCACAGAAGACCTGGAAGTCGTACGCACAGGCACTCAGGAGTTGGTTGGAGTTCCTGGCAACGGCTGACGTCGATCCGCTCGGCGATCGGGATGAGGTCCGGAAGGCCCTCAGCGCGTTCTCGGAGTTCCGGTTCTCCGGCCCGCTGGAGGCCAGGTGGGACTTCGGGACGTGGAACACCAACATCAACGCGGTGGCCAGGTTTTACCGTTGGGCCGTTGACCAGGGATATTGCGCCAGCGTCCCGTTCACGTACGCCACCGTGCGCCGCGAAACCGATGCCGGCGTGAGGACCACGAAGCGCAACACCGCAACGGTGAGGCAGGCCAAGCCCCATGTGACGGTGAAGTATCTGGAAGATGACTACTGGCAGTTGTTCATCCGGGCGCTCGCCGGTCTCGGCCCTGATGGGGAGCCGGACGGCTTCCGGGGCCGCCACCTGGGCCGCAACAGCGCGATGGGCGCGCTGGTGAAGTCGGGCGGCCAGCGCGCGCAGGAGTTCACGCACCTGCTGACGTACGAGCTGCCGACGCTGCCCGCTCGCCGAAGCGACGTCCCGGTCCGGTTCCCGCTTGCCGCGCAGATCACCAAGGGCAAGAAACCCCGTGAAACATGGGCGAGTTGGGATTCCCTGGCCGACATGTGGCAGTACATCGAGCTCGACCGGGCTGCGATCATGGACGGGCGCGAGTACCGGCCGGACCCGCGCCTGGGCAAGCCACTGCACGTCACGGCCCCGGACTGGGAGGGCGGCAAGGTCAACGGTCGCCGGGTGTCCTGGCGGAAGCTGACGCTGAACGAGCGGCTGCGGCTGGTCACCCCGGAGCGGACTCCGGCGATCATCGCCCTCCAGTCGGACGGCACCCCGTACACCGACTGGGCGACGACGTTCCGCCGCACGTCAGAGCGCATCCGCCGGGACTACCAGCCCCGGTTCCCGACCGTAGGGCCGCACGTCATCCGTCACACCATGGCCATGGCGACGCTGGAACTGCTGGTCAAGGGCTACTACCAGCAGGCCGCCGCCCTGGTGGCCAAGACCGGCGAGGACGCCGCGCTGGCCCTGTACCTGACGAAGTCGGACCCGCTGCTGGTCCTGCGCGACCTGCTGGGCCACTCCAGCGTGACCACGACGGAGATCTACATCCAGCGCCTGGATGTCCAGCGGATCTACCAGGACCTCTACACGGCGGCGGGCCGCGACAACGACCTGGCAGTCGCCGAGGCCGCCGCCGAGTTCGACAGTGAGGAGGACGAGCTGTGGTGACCCGTGTCGAACACGACCCGCTGCGGATCGAGTTCACGTTCCCGGACGGCGACAGCTGGACTGCGAACCTGGCAGCGACGCCGAACCCGCGGCTGACTGAGGACCTAGCGCACGCCCTGGTGCAAATGGTCCACCCTCTAGGCGGCGTCGCCCGGCGCCACACTGCCGAGGATTACTCCTCGGCCCTTCGCCGGATGGTGGCCGAGCTGACTGCCGACGGCTTCGACGGCGGCGTCGGTGATCTCACCAAGAGCGGCATGCTGCGCTACTGGCTGGCGTCGAGCCCCGAACGAGTGCGGAACACCCGGATGCTGCTTCGAGCCTGTGGCGAGAAGGTAGAGCCGGAACTGCGGGCCTACCTGGAGGGCCGGCCGGTCAAGCGGCCCCGCCAGCAGGGCACCTACCAGCCCTACTCCGAGGACCACTGGCGAGCCATCGAATCGGGGCTGCGGTCCCGGGCGGTGGATCTTCTGTCTGCCCACCGCAACGCGCTTGAACTGGCCGCGCTCGGACCGGACGGCACCAACTTGGGACGCAACAAGCAGAACTATGCCTGGTTGCTGCTGGAGCACGGGCCGCTGAAGCTCGCGGATCTCGCTGACATGCTCGGGCTGAGCACCGGCGCTTTCCGGAAGAACATCAGCGCCGGCTATCTGGAAATACGGCGCGCCCTGTACCCGCCGATCCACGACGTGTACGCGGTTCGGACGCTCTTCAGCGTCTACAGCGGAGTCGTCCCGGACGGCGTACGCGACCTGGGACTGGACGACTTCGCGTGGGCCGGAGAACACACGGTGCTCATGGACTACGTCAAGAGGCGACGGGGCCCGGAGTCGACCACCTTGCCCGCGCGGGCGGTGCGACTGCTGGAGCGTTGGCTTGAGCTGTCCGCACCGATGAGGCGCTTCGCACCTCCGCAGGCCACCAACGACCTGTGGATCTACGCGGATGAGGCGGGCACCGCCGGCGCCCTGGACAAACGGATACCGGTGCAGTCGACGCGCCTGGCCCAGGAGGCTGGCGGGAATGCTCGCCGCCGACTCTCGAAGGAACTCGACCTGCGGGACGAGGACGGCAGCCCTGTCGGTCTGCACGCCGGGCGGATCCGCGTCAGCTATCACAATGCGCTGGCCCGCAAGGGATGGACCGGCCGGACACGGATCGACCCGAACCACACGGCTGCGGTGGAGGGCAGCCACTACGTGTCGTCCACAACTCCAGCCCAGACGGAGTCGGTGGAGGCCATCATCGAGGACGCCCAGGCTGATGTCCTGCGGCAGGCCCGTCCACCGATCGTGCTGAGCGACGAGCAGGCCGCCGACTTCGCGGCCGGCTGGCCCGAGGAGGCTGCTCGGCTGGGCGTGGACGAGGGCACCTGGGCCGAGCTGCTGGCCGGTGAGATGGACGTGTTCACCGCAGCGTGTTCGAACCAGCTCGCCGGCTTGCACGGCCCCAAGGGCAAGCCGTGCCCGGCCCGGCCGTGGGTGTGCCTGCTCTGCCCGCTGGCAGTGTTCACGCCCCGGCACGCGCCCAACCTGCTGCGGCTGAAGGCGTACTTCGCCCGGCAGTCACGCCAGATGATGGTCGAGCAGTTCCTGGCCGTCTTCGGACCGTACGCCGACCGGCTGGACCACGACATCCTGCCCCGCTTCGGGGCTCATGTCCTTCAGGCGGCCTCGGGTGAGGTCGCCGACACCGACGCCGAACTGCCCTTGCGCCCCGAGGAGGCGAGCCTGTGACGACCGCTGCCAGCGCCCTGACGGTGGAGCTTCCCGTCGGCCCGATACCGGCCGCCTGGGCCACCACCTCACCGTTCGCGGGCCTGGACGTGTGCAAAGCCGCCGGATGGGAGGTGAACTCCGACGCTCCGCGGCCCAGCTTCGACGAGGACCGTTGGGACCTGACCGGGGTGAAGGGCTATTCCAGGAGCGTGTCCGCCCACGCGAAAGTGCTGGACTTCACCGGGATCGTCAACCCGGCGTTCCGCCTGACCGCAAAGGAGTACGTCCTCGCGCTCCTCGTGCCTCGCCACGAAGAGGTCCTGGCGCTGCCGGCAGCCCTCCGGGAGCCGATCAAGCCCTCGACCGCGTACAACTACACAGTGCAGCTGGTCCTATGGCTGGAGTTCCTTTCCACGCAAGGGCTCGACCGCCTGGACCAGGTGCTGCAGGAGCACTGCGACGTCTACCTGGACATGCGCCGCCAACGCCAGCAGCCCGGCAGCGGGACGGGCCCGCTCCAGTCCGGCTCGCTGGTCTCCGTCCTCCAGCCCGTGGTCTACCTGGCCCATTACGGCGATCTGTTCACCGCCAGCTCCTACCGGGCCGGCTTCAGACCATGGCCAGGCCGAACGATCCGGGAGATAGCGGGTTGGAAGCCGTTTGCGGGCAACTCGGAGCCGGCAGTGGCGGAGGAGGTGTTCCAGCCCACCGTCGCCGCCTCCCTCTACCTGGTCGAGACGCTGGGCCCACTGGTGGCTGAGGAGTTCACCAAGTATCAGAAGGTCCGTCAGTTCCGCTCGACAACGCCGGTCGCGAAGGTGACCCCAGGGGTGCGACAGACACTCGCGGCTGTCCTGAATCACCACGTCGGCATGGGCTCCCCACTGCCGGAATCCGACGGCCGTGTCGTGGCCAAACGGCTGGCGACCAGCTGGACGGAAGACGATCCGCTGGTGCGGGTGAACACCGACCGGCTGCTGAGTAGTACCGGCGGCCGGGCCAGGATCCTTCTCCGAAGCCAGGTCGAGGAGCTCCGCCCGATGCTGGAAGCCGCAGTCGCCCGAGTCGGCACTGCCGGCGAATACGGGCGTGATGCGACGCTGGTGGGCCGCCAGGATGTCCCCGAGCGGATGGTGCCGTGGACACTGCCGATCACCGCGCTGGAGCTACGGGGACTGCAGTTCGTGATGCTGGCGGCCTGCCGGACGCTGGTGGCGGCAGTCGCCGGCATGCGGGCCAGCGAACTCGACGAACTCACGGCCGATTCTCCACTGCAGCCGACCACCGTGCCCGGCGGCACGCAGCGGTTCCGGCTGGCCAGCACGCTGGTCAAGGGCCAGGCGATGGGTGGGGTACCGGAGGAGTGGGTGGTGCTGGAGCCCGCTTGGCGGGCGGTCCAGCTCGCGGCCCGCCTGAGTCGTGCCACCGGCCAGGACCCGGTGTTCCCGAACTCCTCCCAGGGCTTCCTCCACAAGCGGTTGCGCGAGTGGGTGAACGGCCCGGCCGGGCAGCGTCTGGGTCTGGCCCCGATTCCGCCAGGGCCGGTCAACGGCCGGATGCTGCGGCGGGCCCTCGCCCTCACGCTCGCCCACCGGCCCGGCGGCCTGCTGGCGGCGAAGATCCACCTCAAGCACGTGTCCGTGGTGACCACCGAGGGATACGCGCACCGTCCCGGCGGCTCCCAGGCCAACCTCCTCGCCGAAGTCGAGAAGGAGGAAAAGGACCACCACCTGAAGCTGACCGCCGAGGCGTTCGAGGACTACCGCGCCGGGCGTCTTCCGGCCGGGCCCGGCGCCCGTGACCTGATCAAGGCGTTCGAGCACATCGACGCCGCCCTGAAGGACCACGATCCGGGGAACGCGTCGGTGATCGACAACGAGCGGCGTCTGGAGATGATGCTGCGGCAGCAGTCGAAGCACCTGCACCTCCAGGCGGCGAACTACTGCTGGTTCCGCGACCCGGCCAAGGCCCTGTGCCTGAAGCTGGCCGGGACGCCGGACGCGAAGCGCCCGCTGGCGGGGATGTGCGACTCGGCCCGCTGCCCGCAGGCCACCCACCACCCCTGTCACCTGCCGGTATGGCAGAGTCAGGCCGCCAACCACAAGGTGTTCCTCGCGAACCCGCGCTTCCCGAAGGGCGAGAAGACCCGGCTGATGCCAGAGCTGGAGCGAGCCCAGCGGGTGGTGGACGAGATCATCACGGCCCGCGCGGCCAGCGGAGGGGAATGAGATGGCCAGGATCAGCGACGAGACCAGGACCCGCAACGAGCAGGCGATCCGCGGGGCGATGGACCGGCTCCTGCGCGGCGAGCTTCCGCCCGGCGGCAAGGCCGATCTGAAGACCCTGGCCGCCGAGGCCGGGGTGACCCGCACCGGCTTCTACCCGAAGAAGAACCGCGACGGCACCACCCGGCCCGGCCCCTACCAGCACCTCGCCGAGGAGTTTGAGCGACGCCTCAAAGCCCTCCAGGACGCCGGGGAGATCCCTGACCCCAGGGACGGGCAGATCGCCCGCCTCAAAGCCGCCAACGCCGAACTGCGCGAGCGCCTGACCCGCCGGGACGCGACGATCACGGAGCTGACCGTGTTCCAGACCCTCGCGCTGTCGCGCCTCGCCGCCCAGCACGACGAGATCACGCGCCTGCGCAAGGCCCTGGAACACCCGGAGAACATCACCACCCTGCCCGTGCGGGCCCGGGTCGACCCGAACCGTCCCCGCCGGTAGAGAAGATCCCCGGTGCCCCGTGCCCCGCACAAGGCACCGGGGTCAGCGGGGAACGTCCGTGCCGTCTCCGGGCAGGGCGGAACGGAGCACCCGGGCCAGCGCGCGGGCGGAGGGTCGCTGTCCGGCGTCGTGGGCGAGGCCGGCGAGCAGAGCGTCCTCGAAGGCGGGGAAGGGCCAGGGCCGGACGGCGGCGACGTCGTGCGAGCGGCCCGACGCTATGTCGGCCAGCAGGTCGGGGCGGCGGGCCTGGGGGTCGCGGTAGTCGGTGGGCGGGGTGCGGGTCCAGGACCAGAACAGGGACGCGGCCAGCGACCACACGTCCGCCTCGGGGGTGGTGCTGATGTGCTCGGTGGTGCCGGTGATCAGGGCGGCGGTCTCGGGGGCGGTGGTGTGGGCCAGGCCGCCGCGGTGGACGTAGAACGGCACCGGGACGGGGCCCTGGGCACAGGCCAGGTCGATGATCCGCACGGCGCCGTCCTCGAAGACGACGTGGTCGGGCTGGAGGTCGCCGTGGGTCCACCCGGCGGCGTGGAGGTCGGCGAGCGCTTCGGCGGCCTCGGCGGCGGCGGTGAGGACCGCGCGGCGGGTGGCGGGGGTGTCGTCGCCTCGGTGGGCGGGTTCCAGGGCGTCCCAGAGGCTGGTGCCGTCGATCCACCGCATGGCCAGCCAGGTGCCGTCCCCGTACGGGCCGTGGGCCCGGTAGTGGTCGGCGCCGAGGGCGGCGAGCACCTCGCCTTCGCGGCCGGCCATCAGGCCGTCCGTGATCTTCAGGGCGGTGTCGCCGACCTTGTAGAAGGTGGTGCCGCGTCGCTCGTGCAGGAGCTTCGCTTCGCCGTCCAGGCCGAGCTCGGTGATCAGTGGGTGCACGGGAGTCCTTCCGGGACGGCCGCCGTCCGGGCTGTCTCCTGGTGGCCAGCCTGCCCGATCCTGCGGCCGGGTGCGAGTGATGGATGTGACCGCGGTCGTCGCGGTGCCGCGTGCGGGGCGCCTGCGCGGGCGGGGCTTCAAGTTGCCCTAGGGTGTGGGGAGTTCCCGGTGGCGTCTCGCTGCCGGGACTTCGTGCTTCCCGGGGCGGAGTGGATCATGCGGTACGTACGGTTGCTGCGGCGCGGGCCTGTGCTCCTGCTGTGGGGAGCGCAGACGGCCTCGGTGTTCGGCGACCGGTTGTACGCCATGGCCGTGATGTGGATGGCGTGGGAGCACGCCGGGGCCGGGGCGATGGGGCTGGTGGCCGTCGCCGAGTCCCTGCCGTACATCGTGCTCGGCACGGTCGGGCGCCGGGTGATGGACCGGTTCGCGTCGCTGAAGGCACTCGCGGCCGTGGACGCGGTGCGGCTGGTCCTGGTGGCCGCGCTGCCGTGGGCGTGGTCCGAGTTCGGCACGACGGGGCTGATCACCTCGGCCGCCCTGCTGGGGGTCGGTGGGGCGTTGTTCGACCCGAACCTCGGCGCGATGGTGCCGGACCTGGTCAGGCCGGGCGAGGTCCAGGCCGTGAGCGGTCTGATGGACCTGACCGGCCGGATCGCCCGGATCGCCGGGCCCGGGGCGGCCGGGCTGCTGCTGGCGGTGATGCCGCTGGCCGGGCTGTTCTGGGTGGACGCGGCCACCTTCGCGCTCTCGGCGCTCGCCTTGGTGCTGCTGGCCGCCCGGCTGCGGCCGGCTGCCGCGACCGGGCAGGCCGGGCCGCAGGCGGCGGGGGTGCGGCCGGGCCTGTGGGCGCTGGTGCGGACCCATCCGGACACGGGCGTGGTGTTGGTGGTGCACGGGATCGGGATTTTCGCCGGGGCGGTGTCGCTGGCGATGCCCGCCCTGCTCGCGGCCCGGCTCGGCGCCGGGGCCTCCGCCTACGCGGCGGTGCTGGCGTGCACCGGGGCCGGGGCCCTGGCCGGGAACCTGGTGGCCGGGAACGTGCGGCTTCCGGCGCCGCTGACGGCGGTGTACTGCGGGGCGTGGGCCGTGTCCGGGCTGGTGCTGGCGGTGACCGGGCTGGCCGGGTCGCTGCCGGTGCTGCTGGCGCTGTCCGTGCTGTCCGGGGCGGTGTCGCCGTTCCTGCAGATCGCGCTGTCCACGCACTTCGCGCTGTTCCCTCCGGCCGCCCGAAGGCGGCTGCTGACGGTGGACCTGACCGTGATCCGCACCTGCGGGACGGTCTCGATGCTGTTCGTCCCCGCGCTGGCCGCGAGCGGTCCGAGGGCCGCGTTCCTGGCCGGTGGTCTGGCGGTGGCAGTGGTCGGCGGTGCGGGGGCCGCGGCGGTGCTGGCCCTGGTGCGGGGGCGCCGGCCGCTGCCGGAGGCCCTGCCGGTGCCGGAGCTGGCGGCCCGCGACTGAGCACGGGCCGGGCCCCGCGGTGCGGGGCCCGGCCGGTGTGCTGGTGGTGCTCAGGTCAGCTCGCGAGCAGCTGCCAGTGGGTGACGGTGATGTCCTCCAGCGGGATGCCGAGGTCCTTGTAGATCCGCTGGTGCATGGCGCCGAACCAGGCGTCGCGGCGGTCGTCGAAGAACGCCCGGTCGTACCAGGCGACGCCGAGCAGGACGGTGCCGCCGCCGTTGGGGTTGCCGGGCTCGGCCTCCCAGTAGGTGCACTGCCAGTCCCAGAGCATGAGCTCCTCGGGGCGCTGGCGCAGGCGCTCGTCGGACTCGCGCAGGGACTGGATGCACCGCTCGGCGGTGGCCGCGTCGGGGCAGTAGTAGGTGCAGTCGGACTTGGCGATCGGGGTCTTGTCGGCGCGGCGGGCCGCGTCGGCGTCCTCCCCGGTCAGGACGCGGACCCGGGTCACCAGGTCCTCGCGGGTGGCGATCTCTTCGAGGATGGTCACGGTGTTGTGCTCCTCTCGCTGGGGTGTTGATCCCTTGGGTGGTGCTACCAGTCCGTCCCGGTGACCGGGTCGGGGCTGGGGCTCTGGGGGTCGCGGCGGCGGATGCCGCCGGGGGCGACGTAGCGGATGTTCAGGCCGACGCGGGCGCCGTCGCCGGTGTTGGTGCCGGAGCGGTGCAGCAGGCGGCTGTCCATGAGCAGGGCGGACCCGGCCGGCAGGGGCAGGGCGGTCGAGTCGACGGTGGTGAAGCCGGTCGCCTGGTCGGCCCGGCCGCGTTCGGCGCCGTGCTCGGCCTCGGAGGAGAACGGCAGGTAGCCGAAGTGGTGGGAGCCAGCCACGGCGTGCAGGCAGCCGTTCTCGAGGGTGGCGTCGCTGATGGCCAGCCAGGCGGAGACCGACCGGTCGGGGTCGAGTTCGACCCGCGCGTCGATGCCGTCCTGGTGCCAGGGGATCTCGAAGGCGCGGTGGGGCCACTTCACCACCAGGAAGGTGTTCTCCACCGCGACGTCCGGCCCGATCGCTTCCTGGACGGCGGCCAGCAGGTGCGGGGCGCGGACGGCCGCTCGGGCCCAGTCGGCGGCCAGGTGCGGGTTGCGGACGATCTCCTGGCGGCGGGCACGGTGCTCGGCGACGAGCTGGGCGGCCCGGGCGCGGGCGGCCCCGGGGGTGGACCATTCGATGCCGGTCCGCATCCCGCGGCGGCCGAGGATTCCATCGGTGCTGGTCACATCGGTCATCAGGTCTCGTCCCTTCGAGGCGGTGGTGGTCAGGCGGCGGTGCGGGGGCGGGTGCTGTCGGGTGCGAACGGCGGTCGTATCGGGGCGCGTCCGGGGCGCGGGAGCGCGCGCAGGACGCCTCGCACCGCCCGGCGGGAGGCGGCCATGACCTGGCGCCGGGTCACCGGCTGCTCGGGCAGGGCCAGCTCGGCCCAGACCCGCTTGCCCCGCTCGGTCCGCTCGCTCCCGTGGGCCAGGGCGAAGTGCTCGACCAGTTCCAGCCCCCGGCCGCTCTCCCCAGTCATGCCGGCACGGCGGCGCCTGGGCAGCGCGATCGAGCCGTCGTAGACCTCGACCAGGGCCCGCCGCAGCGAGACGTTCACGTGGACGGCGACGGTCAGCATCGGCGCCTGGGTGTGCCGGACGGCGTTGGTCACCAGCTCGGAGGTGACCGTGTCCAGCGCGAGCCGGGTGTCCTCGTCGAGCTGGACGCCCCAGCCGACGACCAGGGCCCTCACCCTGCGGCGGGCGGCGGGGGTGGCGGCGGGATCGCGGACCAGGAAGAAGCTGCTGCTGCACACGCGCATGTCGAAGGAACCCTTCGGGGCGTCGGGCCGGGGCTGGGGGCTTGGGGAGTCCGCGCGGAGGGAAGGAACTTGTCTCGCTTGATCTCCGCTGGGCTGGTACACAGTCAACTCCCGGCAGCACTGCCTGCGGTGGTGCCAGAAGGGGGTGCATTTTGCGTGCGGGGGGCCGCTTAGGGGGGCCAGGATCGGGCACCAGACGGTCAGACGCTTGGGGGACGGGCATGATGGCACCAGACGGCATCGGCGCCATGCTGAGGGAGATCCGGGAGTCCGCCGAACTCACCCGCGAGGAACAGG
This sequence comes from Kitasatospora sp. NPDC036755, assembly GCF_040636595.1. Lineage (NCBI taxonomy): Bacteria > Bacillati > Actinomycetota > Actinomycetes > Kitasatosporales > Streptomycetaceae > Kitasatospora > Kitasatospora sp. NPDC036755. Next base: position 1,702 of record NZ_JBEZUT010000003.1, on the reverse strand, counting down.
CCCTGCTTTTACAGAAGGCCCAGGGCGGCAGGTGGTTCGACCCGGAGAACCTGAAGCGCTGGGAGACCGAGCGCCGCCTGCCCATCCCGAAGTGGCACCAGCTGCTGGCTGACGGGTACGGGCGGTCGGTGGAGGAGATCGCATCGGCGGTCGCGGTGTCCAGGCGCTGGCGCAGGCGACAGCGGGCGGCCGGCAGCAGCGGGGAAGAGGGAACGACGGTGAAGCGACGGCAGTTTCTCGGTGTGGCAGCCGCGGCGACAGGGGTAGTTGCCCTGCCCGGCATCGCGGAGGCCCGGCAGGGCATCGACGCCGGCCTGTCGGGGTCCGACGCGGGTGATCTCGCCTACCTCGACGGGGCGTTCGAGCGCCACCGGGGCGGCTACCACGGGCGCCCGCCGGGTGTCGTCCTCACGCAGATGCGCGCCGACCTCGACCTCCTGCGTGACGTCCTGACCCGACCCCACCCCGCCGACGCCCGCGCAGACCTGGCCCGCACCGCCGCCGGGATCACCGGCCTCGTCGCGATCATCCAGCACGACCGGGGCGACCAGCGCGACTCCCACGGCTGGTTCGCCACCGCCGAGCGGGCCGCCCAGGAGTCCGGCGACCGGGACATGCTGGCCTGGGTCCTGGCCCGGCATGCCATGGTCCCGCTCAACTACGGCGCCCCCGGCGCCGCGGCCGCGCTGGCGACCCGCGCCCGCGCCGAAGCGGGCACCGCCCCCACCGCGGCCGCCGCACTGGCCGCAGCGGTCACCGCACGGGCACTCGCTGGCATCGGCGACCACCAGGGCGCACTCCGTGCGGTTGCCGACGCCCGGACCATCGCCGAGCGCCTGGACACCGCCCAGGCCGCCGACACCTGGTTCGGCTACCCGCTCCAGAAGCACCACGTCCACCTCTCCCAGGCGTTCACCCTCATGGGTGAAACCCGCGAGGCGTACGCGGAACAGGAAGCCGCACTCGCCCTGACCCGCTCCCCCTCCGTGATGACCCGCGCCCTGCTGGCCATGGACGCCGCGATCTGCCTCAACACAGACGGTGACCCAACCGCCGCAGCCGGCATGGCCGTGGACGTGTGGGAGAACCTTCCGGAGGCGTACCGCGACGGACTGGTCCGCACCCGGGCCGAGAGCCTCCACCACGCACTGTCCGGCTCGGCCCACGCCCGGCTCGGCGAGGCTCTGGCCAGCTGACCGCCAGTCGCTCGGGCGTGGGCACGCGCCCACGCCCTTCTCCCTGGACTGGGCAGCTAAGCCCCTCGCGGGAAGCGGGTGCTGGTCACGCCGAGTTGAGGCCGAACACCCTGGCCAGCAACAGGTAGAGGGCCACACCCAGCGCCTGGGAGACCATCTGGCGCCAGCCCATGGGCTTGGGGGACGGCGGCTCAATCCGCGCAGCCGTCTCATTCACCGCCATCGCCCCCCGCCCGCCAGAGCTGGGCTGCCCCCCACTGACACGACGCTTGCGACTCATCTCAGGCCCCTCCTTCGAGATCGGCACGTTGCCGACTGGCCATCAGATTTCGCACACCGGCCGCGACCAGCGCAAAGTCACATCCGCAACTCCCGCCACCTGAATCGGCGTTGAGCACTTGGGTGGGGGTGGGCCGATGATGAGGCTCATCGCCTCGGCCCGGGTGGCCGGGTCGCGCAGCTGGCCGCGCACGCAGGAGGTGATGGTCTTGGCGCCGGGCTTGCGG
>NZ_JBEZUT010000002.1:0-95817 GCF_040636595.1 Kitasatospora sp. NPDC036755 | reverse complement strand
GCCGCACCCGCCGCGGCCGCGCCACCGTCCCGGCCCGCGTCCTCACCGCGCACCGCCCCCGCCGCGACGGCCACCCGTACGACACCCACGTCCTGCCCCACCGCCCCAGCGCCCCCACCCTGCGCCCGGTCGACCTGGACACCCTCCCGGACCTCACCGCCGAGTCCGGCCGCGGCCTCTTCCTCATCCACGCCCTCACCGACCACGTCCAGCTCCGCAACCACCCCCTGCGCGGGGCGATCGTCAGCTTCGACAAGATCCTCAAGTGGCAGGACGGCGCGCTGCTGCGGGCGGCCTCCTGAGCGCGGCCGCCTGGGCGGGGCGAAGTGCGGCTGAAATCCGTCGACTTGGGCCCCGGAGCCGCTGTGCTCCGGGGCCGTTCGTCTGCGCACCCACCGGCCGGATCGCCCCGGGGCGACGCCCCGGGCCTCCGGTTGCCGGGGGTGGGAGGGGGCCGGACGATGGGGACATGAGGCACCAGATGCGAGCGGAGTACGGCGACGGCGGTGCGGCCGCGGGGGTGCGGCTGTGGCACATGGTCCGGGGTGAGGAGAGCGTGGCGATGTGCGGGCGGGAGCTCGACCCGGGCGCGCGGGTGCGGGAGGCGACGGACTGGGGGAGGACCCCGGAGCTGTGCTGCCACACCTGCGGGGCGTACTTCCTGCGCGAGGCGCCGTACTTGGCGGCCGAACACCAGCCGTGACGCCGGTCCGCCGCGGCGCCGTCCGCTGTGGCCGCCGTACGCCGTGACCGCCGTCTACTGTGACCGCCATGGAGCAACCCCTCGTCCGGCCAAGGCCGTTGACCGATGAGGCCGCCGGGCTGCGTGCCGGTGTGCCCGAACTTCCCGTGTACGTGGACCGGTTGTGCGGGCTGATCGAGCGGGTGGACCCGCTCGTCCACGCCTTCGTGCCGGAGCCCGGGCGGCACGACCGGCTGAGCGCGCACGCGCGTGCGCTGGCCGCGCGCCACCCGGAGCCGGGCGGGCGGCCGCCGTTGTACGGGGTGGCGGTGGGCGTCAAGGACATCGTGCACGTGGACGGGCTGCCCACGCACGGCGGTTCGGCCCTGCCCCCGGGGGTGCTGGCCGGGCCGCAGGCCGTGGTGGTGGACCGGCTGCGGGCGGCGGGCGCGCTGGTCGCGGGCAAGACGGTGACCGCCGAGTTCGCCGTGAGCGCTCCGGGGCCGACCCGCAACCCGCACCATCCGGGGCACACCCCGGGCGGCTCCAGCAGCGGGTCGGCGGCGGCGGTCGCGGCCGGGCTGGTGCCGTTGGCGATCGGCACCCAGACGGTCGGCTCGGTGGTCCGCCCGGCCGCGTACTGCGGGGTGGTGGGCTTCCGGCCGACGTACGGGCGGATCCCGATCGCGGGGGTGATCCCGAACGCGCCGAGCTTCGACACCCTCGGGGTGTTCACCGCCGACCTGGCGGGCGTGGCCCTGACGGCGCCGCTGCTCTGCGACGGCTGGCGGGCGGAGCCCGGGGCGCCGTCCGGGTCCGGGGCGCCGCCCGTGCTCGGGGTGCCGGACGGGACGTACCTGCGGCGCGCCGAACCGGCCGCGCTGCGCGCCTTCGAGGAGCAGCTGGCCCGGCTGGCGCGGGCCGGGTTCACGGTGCGCCGGGTCGAGCTGTTCCCGGACTTCGACGAGGTCGTCCGGCAGCTGCAGACGGTCAACCGCTTCGAGCTGGCCCGCAGCCACGCCGACTGGTTCGCCCGCTTCGGCGGGCTCTACCGGCCGGAGACGGCGGCGGCCGTCCGGGCCGGCCAGGGCGTCGCCGCCGAGGACCGGCTGGCCGCCCTGCGGTTCCGGGAACACCTGCGGGAACGGGTGGCCGCGGCGCAGGCGGCGGCCGGGGTGGACCTGTGGCTGGCGCCCTCGGCGACCGGCGGGGCGCCGGAGGGCCTGCACAGCACCGGGGACGCGGTGATGTCGCTGCCGTGGAGCTTCCTCGGGCGGCCGGCGCTGAGCCTGCCGGCCGGGCGGACCCCGGAGGGGCTGCCGCTGGGCCTCCAGGTGGTCGGCGCGGAGGGCGGGGACGAGCGGCTGCTCGCCCGGGCGGCTCGGATCGAGCCGTTCCTGACGGGGCGCTAGGGGGCGTGTGCCGCGTAGCGGCCGGGCCCGGCCGCTACGACATGCGGGAGGCGCCGGTGCCCCGCGCCGCGGTGCCGCGGGACTCGGGGCCGCGCTGCTCGTCGGGGAAGCGCGGTCCGCCGATCAGGAAGAGCAGTGCGGCGGTCGGGAAGCCGAGCGAAGCGGCCAGCACCACGATGAACTGCCAGAACATCTTCCGCTCCTCGTCAGTCGCGGGCGCCCCGGTCACCCGGAGGGGATCCCGGACCCGGCCCGCTCCGAGGGGCCGAACCGTCCGGTCACTGTCCGACGGTATGGCCGAATCACCCCGGCTGCCACCGGGCGGCGCGGCCCGGCCCGCGCCACACCGCGCACGGGTCTGGGCGCGGGCCGGGGGCGGCGGCCACACTGTCGGGATGCAGCTACAGCTCGCAGGGGAAGCACGGCGGCCCGACCGCGAGAGCGAGGACTTCGCGGCGGCCTCGCCGGAGGCGCTGGTCCTGCTGGACGGCGCGAGTTCGCCGACCGGCCTGGACTCCGGGTGCCGGCACGGGACGGCCTGGTACGTGCGCCGGCTGGGTGTGCACCTGCTGGCCCGGCTCACCGACCGGGCGGACCGGGCGATCGCCGAGTGCCTGGCCGACGCCATCGTGGAGACGGCCGCGCTGCACGGCGGCCGCTGCGACCTGGCCCACCCCAACACCCCGGCCGCGATGGTCGTCGCGGCCCGGCGGCACGGTGAGGCCCTGGAGTACCTGGTGCTCGGGGACTCCCTTCTGGTGCTGGAGTTCAAGGACGGCCCGCCGAAGGTGATCGGGGACAACCAGCGCTTCCCCGGCGGGGAGGAGCTGCGCCGCCAGGTCTGGGAGACCGTCCCCGGCTCGGCCGAGCGGGCCGCGCTGCACCTGGAGTACGTGCTGGCGGTGCGTGCCGCCCGCAACCGGGGCACCGGCCCGTGGATCGCCGCCGCCAGCCCGCGGGCGGCCGAGCACGCCGAGACCGGCTTCGTCCGGCTGGACCGGCTGCACGCCCTGGCCGCCCTGACCGACGGCGCCTCGCGCTACACCGAGCGTTTCGGGCTGGGCAGTTGGGGCGACGTGCTGCGGCTGCTCGCCGAGTCGGGGCCGGGCGAGCTGATCGCCCAGGTCCGGGCGGTGGAGCGGGCGGACGCCGACTGCGCGCGCTGGCCGCGCGGCAAGACCCACGACGACGCCTCGGCGGTCTACGCGCTGCTGTAGCCGACCCGGGCGGCGGAACGGCGGAACGGCGGAACGGCGGAGCAACGGGGCGGCGGAACGGCGGAACCGCGGGTCAACGGAACGGCGCCGCAACGGAACGGCGGAACGGCCGCAGGTGGTGCCTGCGGCCGTTCCGCCGTTCCGGCTCCGGAGCCCTCAGCGGCCGGAAGCGGGGATGGTGCCGAGCCGGCCGGCCTGGAAGTCCTCCATGGCCTGCTGGAGCTCGCGGTGGCTGTTCATCACGAACGGGCCGTAGTGGGCGACGGGTTCGCGGATGGGAAGGCCACCGAGGATGACGACCTCGAAGCTGGGGTCGCGGGAGTCCTGCTTCTCGTCGGCGCGGATGGTGAGCGAGTCGCCGTCGCCGAAGACGACGGCCTGGCCCCGGTGGAAGGGGCGGTGCTCGGTGCCCGCCGAGCCGTTGCCGGCCAGGCCGTAGGCGAGGGCGTTGAAGTCGGGGCGCCAGGGCAGGGTGATCTGGGCGCCGGGGTTGATCGAGGCGTGGATCATGGTGATCGGGGTGAAGGTGGTGCCGGGGCCCTGGTGGCCGTCGAGCTCGCCCGCGATCACCCGGAGCAGCGCGCCGCCGTCCTCGGTGCTGAGGAGCTTGACGCTGCCGCCGCGGATGTCCTGGTACTTCGGGGCGATCATCTTGTCCGAGGCCGGCAGGTTCACCCACAGCTGGAGGCCGTGGAAGAGGCCGCCGGACTTCACCAGCGACTCCGGCGGGCTCTCGATGTGCAGCAGGCCGGAGCCGGCCGTCATCCACTGGGTGTCGCCGTCGGTGATGGTGCCGCCACCGCCGTGCGAGTCCTGGTGGATGAACGTTCCGTCGATGATGTAGGTGACGGTTTCGAAGCCGCGGTGCGGGTGCCAGGGGGTGCCCTTGGGCTCGCCGGCCGCGTAGTCCACCTCACCCATCTGGTCCATCATGATGAACGGGTCGAGGTACTTCTGGTTGATCTTGGCGAAGGCGCGGCGGACGGGGAAGCCCTCGCCTTCGAAGCCCTCGGGGGCGGTCGCCACGGTGAGGACCGGCCGGGCGCTCGTGACGGCGGGGTCCGGCGTGGTGACGCGCGGGAGGGTCAGCGGGTTGTCGACGGTCACGGCGGGCATGTCGGCCTCCTTCGGGGGGTGTCTGGCCTACGTGCACGAGGTTAGTTCAATTCTCAACAACAAGCAAGTTGAAAGTTGAACTATGTAGTGACGAAGGAGCGCGGGGCTCCTCCTCCAGGATGGATCAGCCGTACATCCGGCGCATCGTGAAGTCGACCATCTGCTCGACGGCCTTGGCGTCGAACACCATCCGGTGCTCGCCCTCCATGTCCAGCGCGAAGCCGTAGCCGGTCGGCAGCAGGTCCAGGACCTCGGCGCCGGTGACGGTGAAGTGCTTGGAGTCCTTGCCGGCGTAGCGGCGCAGCTCCTTCAGCGAGCTGAACATCGGGATCACCGGCGTCGGGGTGTTGTGCAGTGCCAGGAAGCCGGGGCGGTCGCCGCGGGGGCAGTGCACCTTCGAGGTGATGAAGATCGCCTGGAAGTCCTCGACCGCCATCGAGCCCGTGGTGAAGGCCCGCACGGCGTCCGCGAGTGAGGGCGGCGAGGGTTCGGGGTACAGGGACTGCTGGGGGGCCTGCGCCTGCCCGCCGTAGGCGTCCGGTCCGGGCATGCCGTTCATGCCCTGTTGCGGTCCCGCCTGCTGCTGGTAGGGGTCGCCCGGGTATGTGTTCTGGTCATATCCGTACACACGGACAGGCTAGCGGTCGCGCACCCTCCTCCGCTGGCGCCGATCCTGACAAGGAGTGGCCTCCGTGGCTGTGGGACGTGACCACGTTCATAGCGGATTCCCCGGCGGGGGCTTGCCCAAGTTACCGCTGGGTAGCATCATGATGCCTACTGGTGGGTACGGGGCGCCGGAACGCGGCGGTCTCCCGGAAGCGACGAACCGGAGATAACGGCCATGGGTCACTACAAGTCCAACCTGCGGGACGTGGAGTTCAACCTCTTCGAGGTGTTCGGCCGCGAGCAGGTGTACGGCACCGGACCGTTCGCGGACATGGACGTCGAGACCGCGAAGAACATCCTCAGCGAGATCTCGCGCCTCGCCGAGAACGACCTCGCGGCGTCGTTCGCCGACACCGACCGCAACCCGCCGGTCTTCGACCCCGAGACCAACACGGCGCCGGTCCCGGCCACCTTCAAGAAGAGCTACCAGACCTTCATGGACGCCGAGTGGTGGCGGCTGGGCATCCCGGAGTCGATCGGCGGCCAGGTCACCCCGAACTCGCTGATCTGGGCCTTCGCCGAGCAGATCCTGGGCTCCAACCCCGCCATCTGGATGTACTCCTCCGGCCCGGCCTTCGCCGGCGTCATCGCCGAGGAGGGCACCGAGGAGCAGCTGGAGATCGCCAAGCGGATGACCGACCGCCTGTGGGGCTCCACCATGGTCCTCACCGAGCCCGACGCGGGCTCCGACGTGGGCGCCGGCCGCACCAAGGCGGTCCAGCAGGAGGACGGCTCCTGGCACATCGAGGGCGTGAAGCGCTTCATCACCTCGGGCGAGCACGACATGTCCGAGAACATCATCCACATGGTGCTGGCCCGCCCCGAGGGCGGCAAGCCGGGCACCAAGGGCCTGGGCCTGTTCATCGTCCCCAAGTTCGACTTCGACTGGGAGACCGGCGAGCTGGGCGAGCGCAACGGCGTCTACGCCACCAACGTCGAGCACAAGATGGGCCTCAAGGCCTCGAACACCTGCGAGATGACCTTCGGCGCCAAGCACCCGGCCAAGGGCTGGCTGCTCGGCGAGAAGGTCGACGGCATCCGCCAGATGTTCAAGATCATCGAGTTCGCCCGGATGATGGTCGGCACGAAGGCCATCGCCACCCTCTCCACCGGCTACCTGAACGCCCTGGAGTACGCCAAGGAGCGCGTGCAGGGTGCCGACATCTCGCAGTTCATGGACAAGACCGCCCCGCGCGTCACCATCACCCACCACCCCGACGTGCGCCGCTCGCTGCTGACCCAGAAGGCCTACGCCGAGGGCATGCGCGCGCTGGTGCTGTTCACCGCGTCCACCCAGGACGACATGACGGCCGCCAAGCTGCGCGGCGAGCGCGACGAGGCCGCCGAGCGCCTCAACGACCTGCTGCTGCCGATCGTCAAGGGCTACGGCTCGGAGCGGTCCTACGAGCAGCTCGCCCAGTCGCTCCAGACCTTCGGCGGCTCCGGGTACCTCCAGGAGTACCCGATCGAGCAGTACATCCGCGACGCCAAGATCGACACCCTGTACGAGGGCACCACGGCGATCCAGGGCCAGGACTTCTTCTTCCGCAAGATCGTCAAGGACGGCGGCCAGGCGCTCACCGCCCTCAACGAGCAGATCCAGAAGTTCATCGGCTCCGCCGAGGGCGGCGACGCCCTGGCCGCCGAGCGCGAGCTGCTCGCCAAGGCCGCCGGCGACCTGGAGGCCATCGTCGGCAAGCTGATCGCCGACCTGACCTCGGTCGAGCAGGACGTCAAGAACATGTACAAGGTGGGCCTGAACACCACCCGCCTGCTCATGGTCTCCGGCGACGTCGTGGTCGGCTGGCTGCTGCTGCGCCAGGCCGCGGTGGCCCTGGCCAAGCTGGAGGCCGGCGCCTCGGAGAAGGACGTCCCCTTCTACCAGGGCAAGGTCGCGGCCGCCCGCTTCTTCGCCAAGAACGTCCTGCCGACCGTCGCCCCGCAGCGCCTGATCGCCGAGGGCATCGACCACGAGATCATGGACCTGGCCGAGGAGGCCTTCTGATCCACCCGTCACCCGCGGCCCCCGTCCCGGGGGCCCGCGGTGCGTGACACCTCCTCCCGAACCGCCTGACACACCCTCGCACCGAAGGGCCCGGCTGCCACCGGGCCCTTCGGTGCGTCCTGGGCCGTGCCCGGTGCCCGTGCCCGCTGGCGGAAGGCTCGGGCCGCACGGCGCCGTACCGGGCGGTTCGCGGTTGAGGCGTTCCGAATGCCCTGTCTGTGCACGGGCATATGCTCAGGTGCGGAGCCGACTCCCCATCCGGTTCCGGCCCTCACTCGACCCAGGAGCAGCATGTCGACCGCCGCCCGCCAGGCATTCTTCGACCGGACGCACAGCGACGACCTGATCGCGTTCCTCGGCACCTCGCCCTCGCCGTACCACGCGGTCGCGAGCGCCGCGGAGCGGCTGGAGAAGGCGGGCTTCCGGCAGGTCGCCGAGACGGACGCGTGGGACGACGCGGCCGGCGGGCGCTACCTGATCCGCGGGGGCGCGCTGATCGCCTGGTACCTGCCGCAGGGAACCGGCCCCGAGACGCCGTTCCGGATCGTCGGCACCCACACCGACTCGCCCAACCTGCGGGTCAAGCCGGTGCCGGACACCGGCTCGGAGGGCTGGCGGCAGGTCGCCGTGGAGATCTACGGCGGCGTCCCGCTGAACACCTGGCTCGACCGCGACCTCGGCATCTCCGGCCGGCTCGCGCTCAAGGACGGCACCGCCCGGCTGGTCCAGCTGGACGAGCCGCTGCTGCGCGTGCCGCAGCTCGCCATCCACCTGGACCGCCAGGTCAACGAGGGCATGAAGCTCGACAAGCAGCGCCACCTCACCCCGATCTGGGGCCTCGGCCCGGTCGACGAGGGCGCGCTGATCTCCTACGTCGCCCAGCGGGCCGGCCTGGCCGCCGCCGACGTGGTCGGCTGGGACCTCATGACCCACGACGTCCAGCCCGCCTCCTACCTGGGCCGCGACCGCGAACTGCTGGCCGCCCCGCGCCTGGACAACCTGCTCTCGGTGCACGCGGCCACCGCCGCGCTCGCCGCCGTCGCCACCGCGGCCGACGCCGCCAGCCTGCCGTACATCCCGGTGCTGGCCGCCTTCGACCACGAGGAGACCGGCAGCGAGTCCGACACCGGCGCGCAGAGCCCGCTGCTCGGCACCGTGCTGGACCGGACGATCCACGCGCGCGGCGGCACCACCGAGGACCGCGCCCGGGCACTCGCCGGCACGGTCTGCCTCTCCTCGGACATGGGCCACGCCGTCCACCCGAACTACAGCGAGCGGCACGAGCCGGGCCACCACCCGATGCCGAACGGCGGTCCGATCCTCAAGGTCAACGTCAACAACCGCTATGCGACCGACGGCGTCGGCCGGGCGGTGTTCGCGGCCGCCTGCGAGAAGGCGGGCGTCCCGTGGCAGAGCTTCGTCTCCAACAACGCCATGCCCTGCGGAACGACGATCGGCCCGATCACCGCGGCGCGGCTGGGCATCAGGACGGTGGACTGCGGCATCGCGGCGCTCTCCATGCACTCGGCGCGCGAGCTGTGCGGCGCGGAGGACCCGTACCTGCTGGCCAGCGCGCTCAAGGCCTTCCTGGAGGGCTGAGGACGGCAGCGGAAGGGGCCCGGCGTTCGTCCGCCGGGCCCCTTCCGCCGTTCCGGGCCGTGCCGCCGTTCCGGGCCGTGCCGCCGTTCCGGGCCGTGCCGCCGTTCCGGGCCGTGCCGCTGGTGTTCCGTGCCGCTGGTGTTCCGGGCCGTGCCGGCCCGGGTCACTCCGTTCCGGACCGCTCCATCCCGGCCAGGACCAGCGGAAGACGGCGGGCGCCGTCGGCGACCAGCCGCACCGGCACGCCCCAGTCCTGCTGGTGCACGTGGCAGGCCGGGTACTCGATCTCCGGGTCGTCGTCGCAGGAGGCGGCCATCGCCGAGACGTGCAGCACGCCCTCGGCGACCTCGGCGGAGAGCACCAGCTCACGGGAGAGGTCGGTGTCCGCGCCCGCGCCGGAGACCAGCAGCTCGGGCGGGGTCGCGCTGACCAGCAGACGGGTCGACGGGCCGTACCGCTCGTCCAGCTTCTGGCCGCTCGGGGCCTCGAAGACCACGTCCAGCCGGAAGGCGCCGGGGGCGACCTCGGTGGCCGCGCGCTGGGTGCGGTGCGCCACCGACTCGACCCGCACCGCCTCCTCCGGCAGCCGCAGCCTGGTCAGCCGGTGCCGGGCCGACTCGACCACCACGATGTCGCCGTCCACCAGCACCGCCCCGGAGGGCTCGCGCAGGTCGGTGGCCAGCGTGCTGACCTCGCCGCTCGCCGGGTCGTAGCGGCGCAGCGCGTGGTTGTAGGTGTCCGCGACGGCCACCGAGCCGTCCGGCAGCACGGTGACGCCCAGCGGGTGCTGGAACAGCGCCTGGCCGGCCGCCCCGTCGCGGTGGCCGAAGTCGAACAGGCCGGTGCCGACGGCGGTTTCGACCGTGCCTGTTTCACGTGAAACCCAGCGCAGCGCGGAGGTCTCGGAGTCGGCGACCCAGAGCCGCTCGCCGTCCGCGGAGACGGCGAGGCCGGACGGCTGGGCGAACCAGGCCTCGGCGACGGGCCCGTCCACCAGGCCCTCGTTGGTGGTGCCGGCCGCGACCGCCACCGTGTCGGCGGCCGGATCGTACGACCACAGCTGGTGCACGCCGGCCATCGCGATCCACACCCGACCGTCGAACCAGGCGACGTCCCACGGCGAGGAGAGGTCCACCTCGCGGGCCGGGCCCTCGGTGGCCGAGCCCTGCCACCACTGGCGGCCGGTGCCGGCCAGGGTGGTCACCCGGCCGTCGGCGAGTCGCACGCCGCGCAGGGCGTGGTTGACGGTGTCGGCGACGACCACGTCGTACTCCGAGCCCTCCGGCAGCAGCGCGAGGCCCTGCGGCTCGCTGAACCGGGGGCCGGCGCCGTCCGTGCCGTCGCCGTCCACCAGGCCGCGCTGCCCGTCGCCGATCCGGCGCACCACCGTCTCGCCGTCCTCGGCCAGCTCCACCAGCGAGTGGTGGCCGGAGTCCGCGACCAGGAAGTGGCCGTTCGGCAACCGGACCGCCTTGCCGGGGAACGCGAGGTCCCCGGCGGCGGGCTCCGGCGCCACGTACGGGCCGTCGCCGCGGCGCAGCGTGCCCTTCGCGGCGTGCTCGGCCTCCAGCTCCTCGACCAGCCGGGCGAGCGCGTGGGCGTGGCCCTCACCGGCGTGCTGGGCGACCACGTAGCCCTCCGGGTCGATCACCACCAGCGTCGGCCAGGCCCGTACGGCGTACTGCTTCCAGGTGGCCAGCGCCGGGTCGTCCAGCACCGGGTGGTGCACCTCGTAGCGGGCGACGGCGTCGACGACGGCCTGGTGGTCGGCCTCGTGCACGAACTTCGGCGAGTGCACCCCGACGATCACCACGGTGTCGCGGTGCTTCTCCTCCAGCTCCCGCAACTCGTCCAGGACGTGCAGACAGTTGATGCAGCAGAAGGTCCAGAAGTCCAGGATGGTGATCTTGCCCCGGAAGTCGGTGAGCGTGAGCTCCTTGCCACCGGTGTTCAGCCAACCGCCTGCCCCGACCAGCTCGGGGGCGCGTACACGTGCACGAGATGCCATGCGTCCATCAAACCGCACGCGGGGGATCCGCATTCCGGGTACCGGGTGGACCGGGTGTGCCGGGGGCGGGGGCGGGGCCTCCGGGCGGGCGGCTATGGGCGGGTGAGGTCGGCCTGCCAGCGGGTCTCGCCGTCCCGGGTGCGGGCGGTGGGGCGCAGGCCGAGGGCGCGGGCGATCCCGGCCGAGGCGCGGTGGTCGGGGTGGATGTGGGCGACGGCGGTGGTGGTGCCGGCGGCGGCGAGGTGGGCGAGCAGGGTGCGGGCGGCCTCGCGGGCCAGGCCGCGGCGCTGCCAGGGGGTGCCGATCACCCAGGCGAGTTCGGCCTCGTCGGGGCGGACGGTGGTCTGCACGTAGCCGACGAGGGCGCCGTCGGCGCGCAGCCGCAGCACCCAGTTGCCCCAGGCCTCGGCCGGGTCCGGGGAGCCGGCGGCGAGCCGGGCGCAGCGGGCGCGCTGTTCCTCGACGCCGGCCGGGCGGCCGCCGGTGAAGGCGTGCAGGGCCGGGTCGGCGAGCGCGGCCGCCAGCTCCTCGGCGTGGCCGGGGGCGATCGGCAGCAGGTCGAGGCGCTCGCTGCGCAGCTCGGCGGTGGTGAGGTCGGTGTGCATGGCGGTATTGAAGGCCATCCCGGAGGCGCCGGGCGAGGGAATTCCGGCCGGTGTGCGGGGCGATGTGCGGGCCGGTGCCGCGGCGTGCCCGCGGTGGTGCTTCGTGGCGGTGCTTTCCCGCGGCCGGGGGATCGGGTTCGAATGGGGCGACGCCAACGGGCGTCGACCGGCGTCAACACGGAGGAGGCCGTACGGTGCGGTATCTGGTCAGGGAGAAGCTGTTCGCGGTCGGCGACGACTACTGGATCGAGGACGACCGGGGCCACAAGGCGTACCTGGTGGACGGCAAGGTCCTGCGGCTGCGGGACACCTTCGAACTGAAGGACGCCCACGGGCGGGTGGTCGCGGTGGTGAAGGAGAAGATGCTCACCGTCCGTGACGCGATGAGGATCGAGGACGCCGACGGCGAGGTGGTCGCCACCGTCCGGGAGAAGCTGTTCACCCCGTTCCGGGACAAGTACCTGGTGGAGCTGGCCTCCGGCGGTGAGCTGAAGATCCACGGCAACCTGATCGACAAGGACTACCGGATCGAGAACCAGCACGGCGACGACCTGGCCCGGATCAGCCGCAAGTGGTTCCGGGTCCGGGACACCTACGGGGTGGAGATCGCGGACGGCGCGGACACCGGTCTGCTGCTGGCCGTCGCGGCCTGTGTCGACCACCTGGTGCACGAGGACGACTGACCCGTCCCCGGTTTCCGGATCCCGGTCCGCTCCTCACCCGGGTGGGGTATGTTTTGCCAACCCTTGACCATGGTGGTCGGGGCCCTGACCGGCTCGGCCGGGGGGAAGGCGTGAGCGGACCGGGGGCTGGGACCACGATGAACGACATCCTGCACGGGCTCGGCGCGGCGGCGGCCTACGGCGCCCTCGGCGTGGTGCTGCTGCTCCTCGGCATCGGCATGGTCGACCTGCTGACGCCCGGCAGGCTCGGTCACCAGATCTGGGTCGAGCGCAACCGCAACGCCGCCGTCCTGCTCAGCTCCGCGCTGCTCGGCATCGGCGGGATCGTCTTCACCGCGATCATGTACACCTACGCCGACTTCGGCAAGGGCCTGCTCTCGACGGCCTGTTACGGGCTGCTCGGGCTGCTGCTGATGGCCGTCGCGTTCTGGCTGGTGGACCTGCTGACGCCGGGCAGGCTCGGTGCGATCCTGGTCGAGCCGGAGCCGCACCCGGCGGTGTGGGTGTCCGCCTCCTGCAACATCGCGGTGGCGGCGGTGGTCTCGGCCGCGATCGCCTGACGGCCCGATCGCCGAGGGCCCGATCGCCGAGCGGGCCCCGCTCGCCACGGCCGCGCTACGCCGGGGCCGCGCTACGCCACGGCCGCGCTACGCCACGGCCGCGCTACGCCGGGGACGGCGCCTCGCCCAGGAGGTGCTCCCGCCCCCACGCCCCGAGCGGTCCCAGCGCCGTGTTGAGGCGGCGCCCCGCCTCGGTCAGCGCGTACTCGACCCGCGGCGGCACCTCGTCGTACGACTCCCGGTGCACGATGCCGTGCGCCTCCATCTCGCGCAGGTGCGCGGCCAGCACCTTCTCGGTGATCCCCGGCAGCAGCCGGCGCAGCTCGCCGAAGCGGCAGTACGGGCGTTCGCCCAGGGCCCAGAGGATCGACACCTTCCACTTGCCGGCGATCACGTCCATCGCGGCGTCCGTCCCGCAGACGTGCGCCCCCGGCCTCGACACGATCGCCATGCCCACCCTTCCGCCCCCACGACCTCGATGCTCACCCCAGGGTAACCACCCACTTCGAAGTGCGTACTTGATCGTCTCCGGGGCCGGAACGGAGGCTGACCGCCATGGAAACCAACCTTGCTGAGCACCCGTCCGAGACTCCGCGAACCCCGCTCACCCTGCTCGGCCTCGGCGCGATGGGCACCGCGCTGGCCGAGGCCTGGCTCGCCGCCGGGCACCCGCTGACCGTCTGGAACCGCACCCCCGCCCGCGCCGAGGGGCTCGCCGCCCGCGGCGCCACCGCAGCCGCCACCGTCGAGCAGGCCGTCGCCGCGAACCGGCTGGTCGCGGTCTGCCTCCTCGACGACGCCTCCGTGCCGGCGGCGCTGGACGGCGTCGACCTGACCGGCAAGGACCTGGTCAACCTGGTCACCAGCACCCCCGGACAGGCCCGCGCCCGCGCCGCCTGGGCCGAGCGGCGCGGCGCCCGCTACCTGGACGGCGGGATCATGGCCGTCCCGCCGATGATCGGCGTCCCGGAGACCGGGGCGTACGTGTTCTACAGCGGCTCGTCCGAGCTGTTCGAGGAGCACGGGGGCACCCTCGCCGTCCCGGCCGGCACCCGGTACGTGGGCGCGGACCCCGGGGCCGCGGCGCTGCACGACGTGGCGCTGCTCAGCGGGATGTACGGGATGTTCGCCGGGATCGCGCACGCCTTCGCGCTGGTCCGCGGCGAGTCCGTGACACCGGGCGAGCTGGCGCCGCTGCTGGGCGGGTGGCTCGCCGCGATGTCCGGCTCGGTGACCAGGACCGCGGAGCAGCTGGAGAGCGGCGACTACACCCGGGACGTGGTGTCCAACCTGGCGATGCAGGTGGCGGGCCGGCAGACGCTGCTGCGCACCGCCGAGGAGCAGCGGGTGAGCGCCGAACTCCTCCAGCCGTACTTCCGGTTGATGGAGCGCCGCCTGGAGATAGGCAGCGGCGAGGAGGACCTGACCGGGGTCGTCGACCTGCTGCGACGGTGAGGGCGGGCCGGTAACGTACCGGCATGGCAGACCTCGAAGAACGCGCCACCGTCGTCGCGTCCGACCCAGAGCAGGCCGGAGCGGGGGTGGTGGTCCGGCCGCGCCGGGCCGACGACCTCGCCGACTGCGTCCGGGTGTTGGGCGACGTCCACGCCGCCGACGGCTACCCCGCCGACTGGCCCGACCGCCCCGCCGACTGGCTGACCCCGGGCGGCCTGCTCGCCGCCTGGATCGCCGAGGCGGACGGCCGGCTCGCCGGGCACGTCGGCCTCGCCCGCAGCGCCCCCGGCGACCTCGCCCCCGCCCTGTGGAGCCACCGCACCGGCGGCCGCCCGGAGCTCACCAGCGTGATCGGCCGGCTCTACGTCGCCCCCCGGGCGCGCGGCCGTTTCGTCGGCGCCCGGCTGCTGGCCTGCGCCGTGGCGCACGCGCGGGCCCTCGGCCTGCACCCGGTGCTCGACGTGCTCGCCACCGACACCGCCGCCGTGGCCCTCTACCGCCGCCTCGGCTGGACCCACCTCGGCACCGGCGACCAGCAGTGGGCCTCCGGACGGACCGTCACCGTCCACTGCTTCGCGGCCCCGAGGGGCTGAGCCGCGGCCCGCCCGGCCGTCACGGCCGGGCGGGATCGACAGGGACGCCGGGCCGCCGAAGTGCCGCAGTGCCGGGGCATCGGGGCTCCGGGACGTCGGCGGCCCGGGGGCTCAGGCCGCGGAGCGGTCGGGGACGGGGCGTCGGCGCAGGGCGGGCGTGGTGAGGGCCGGCGGCTGCCAGACGCCGTCGGCGCGGTAGAGGTCCGTACCGGGCGGGACGATGGCGTCGATCCGGTCGAGGACGGCGTCGTCCAGGACCAGGTCGGCGGCCCTGAGCGCGGATTCGAGCTGCTCCATGGTGCGCGGTCCGATGATCACCGAGGTGACGGCCGGGTGCGCGAGCGGGAAGGCGACGGCCAGCTCGGGAAGGGTGCGGCCGAGCTCCTCGGCGAGTGCGGTGAGGGCCTCGACGGCATCCAACTTGGCTGCAGTGGAGGGCAGTTCGGGGTCGAACCGGTCCGGGTTGCGGGCGGCCCGCCCCCGGCTGAGGTCGATCGGACGGCCCTTGCGGTAGCGGCCGGTCAGGAAGCCGCCGGCGAGCGGGCCCCAGGTGAGCGCGCCCATGCCGAGCCGCTGGACGACCGGCAGCAGATCGCGCTCCACGCCCCGGGCGAGCAGCGAGTACGGCGGCTGCTCGGTGCGGAAGCGCGGCAGCGCGCGGCGCTCGGCGACGTGGTGGGCGTCCACGACCTGCTCGGCGGGAAAGGTGGAGCAGCCGAAGGCGAGGATCTTGCCGGCCCGGACGAGGTCGCCGAGGACGCCGAGGGTCTCCTCGATGTCGGTGGTGTGGTCCGGCCGGTGGACCTGGTAGAGGTCGATCCGGTCGGTGCGCAGCCGGCGCAGGCTCTCCTCGACCTCGCGGACGATCCAGCGCCGCGCGTTGCCGCCCCGGTTGCGGCCCTCGCCCATCGGGAAGTGCACCTTGGTGGCGAGCACGATGTCGTCGCGGTCGCCGCGGGCGGCCAGCGCCTTGCCGACGATCTCCTCGGACTCGCCGGCCGAGTACATGTCCGCGGTGTCGATGACGTTGACGCCCCGGTCGATCGCGGTGTCGATGATCCGGGCACAGTCGGCGTGGTCGGGGTTGCCGACGGCGCCGAACATCATCGTGCCGAGGCAGTAGGTGCTCACCTCGATGCCGGTGCCGCCGAGGACGCGGTAGCGCATGGTGCTGCTCCCCTGGTGCTGAGTCAGTGATGGCTCAGAGGTTAGGAGTTGGAGTGGACTCCAGTGCAAGGGGTGCCGGCTCCAGCGCAAGGGGTGCCGGGTTCCCCCGGGCGGGGGAGCGGGATCACCGCGCCGGGGGAGGGGCGGCGCGGGTGGTGCGGGCGAGTCTGGCGGCATGGTGAAGAACGGGTGGGTGGTGGCCGGTTGGGGGCTCGGGTACGCCGGGTTCGGGCTGGGGTGCGCGCTGAGCGGGACGGGGCTGTTCGGCGCGGGGTGGCCGGCGTGGGCGGTGACCGGGGTGGGGGTGGCGTCGGCGGCCACGGGCGTGGCCGTGGCGCGCCGCGGACCGGTCCGGTGGCTGGTGTGGCTGCTGTGCGCAGCGGCCTCGGTGGGGGCCTGGAGCCTGCTGATGGACCTGGTCACGCTGCTGTTCGGCCAGCGGGTGGACAGCGTTCCCGACGCGGCGGGGCGTGTTCTGGCGGCGGTGGGGGCGGTGCTGCTGGCCCGCACCGCCCTGGGCCTGCGGCCCGGAGCCCGCGGTGGACCGGCCGGCCGTGCCGTACCGGCCCCCACGGCGGCTCCGCCGACCGTCCAACTCGCCGCCTGGGCGGGCACCGTGGCGTTCTTCCCGTACGTGCTGATGAAGCTGGTCTGGGCGCTCGGCGGGACCTTCGCCGGGATCAGCGGCGACGAGATGTACGCCGGGTACGTGCGCAACGGCTCCTCCGGGTTCTGGCTGCTGCTGGAGCGCCGGGGGCTGGACGGCACGATGCTGCTGGCGCTGCTCGGGGTGTTCCTGCTCTGGGGGCTGGTCCGTCCGTGGGGGCAGGTCTTCCCGCGCTGGGTCCTGCCGCTGAGCGGCCGCCGGGTGCCGCGCTGGCTGCCGCTCACCCCGGCGCTGCTGGGCGCGGCCACGCTGGCGCCGTACGGGCTGTGCGGGATCGGCTATCTGGCGCTGTGCACCGCCGGGGTGACGCGGATCAGGCTGGGCGCGCTGCCGAGCGAGCTGAGCGCGCTGGAGGTCGGCTGGGTCGGGATGTGCGGGTTCGCCGGGTACGGGGTCGCGCTGGTGGTGGCGGCCCGGTCGTACTGGCGGCGGACGGGGGCGTGACGACGCTGGTTTGCTGAGTCGGCAACATTGCTTGCCGTTCCGGCGGGCCGGGCCGCAGCCTGGCGGTGGAGGTGAGCGCCATGGGTGAGACGACACGTACGGCCGGGAACGGCGAGGGCGAGCGCTACGACGCGGTGGTGGTCGGCGCCGGAGCGGCGGGACTGAACGCCGCGCTGGTGCTGGGCCGGGCCCGGCGCCGGGTCGCGGTGGTGGACGCCGGCGAGCCGCGCAACGCGCCCGCCGCCCACATGCACGGCTACCTGAGCCGGGACGGGATGCCCCCGGCGGCCCTGCTGGCGGTCGGGCGGGAGGAGGCCGCCCGGTACGGGGCGGACCTGTTCGACGGCTGGGTCGAGCACATCGAGCCCGCGGAGCCCGCAGAGCCGAGCGGGTCGGGCGGGTCGGGCGGTGCGGGCCGGTCGGGCTTCGTGGTCCACCTGGCCGGCGGGCCGGTGCTGCATGCCCGCCGGGTGGTCGTCGCCACCGGGCTGCGGGACGGCCTGCCGGAGCTGCCGGGCCTGGCCGAGCGGTGGGGCCGCGACGTGCTGCACTGCCCGTACTGCCACGGCTGGGAGGTCCGTGACCGCCCGCTCGGGGTGCTCGGCACCGGTCCCCGCGCGGTCGACCAGGCGCTGCTGCTGCGGCAGTGGTCGGCGGACGTGGTGCTGCTCGCGCACACCCTGGTGCCGACCGACGCCGAGCGGGAACGGCTCGCCGCCCGGGGCGTCCGGGTGGTCGAGGGCCGGATCGTCCGCCTGGTCTCCGACGACGGGCGGCTGCGCGGCGTCGAACTCGCCGACGGGCGGACGGTGCCGCGCGAGGCGGTGTTCGTCTCCCCGCAGCCGGTGCCCCGGGACGCCCTGCTCCTCGGCCTCGACTGCGCCCGGGACGCCGACGGCTGGGTCACCACCGACCGGACCGGCCGCACCAGCCTCCCCGGCGTCTGGGCGGTCGGCAACGTCGCCGACCCGCGCGCCCAGGTGGTCATCGCCGCCGGGGCGGGCGCGGCAGCCGGCTTCGCGCTCGACCACGACCTGGTGGCGGAGGACGTCGACCGGGCGGTCGAGCGGTACCGCGCGTCCGGAGCCGCCCTGTCCGTCTGAGCGGGGAGACTCTCGTCGACCCGCGCGCCGCAACCCGCGCGCCACAACCCGCAACCCGCAACCCGCAAGCCACGACCAGCAATCCGCCGAACCGCGATCGGAGAATCCGGATGTCAGCGCACCAGCACGACCACTCCCACGGCGCTTCCCACGGCGCTTCCCACGGCCACGGCCACGGGCACGCCCACGGCCACTCCCACACCCACGCCTCCGCCGCCGACCTCGACTGGGACGCCCTCGCCGCACACCTGGAGGTGGAGGCCGACCTGCGGGCCGACGCCGTCACCGAGGCCGGGCGCTGGCTGCTCGCCCTGCACGGGGCGGGCGAGGCGACCGGGGAGGGCGCGGTGCGGCGGATCCTCGACGTCGGCGCCGGTCCCGGGGTGATCGCCGGACTACTGGCGGAGGTGTTCCCGGCGGCGGAGGTGGTGGCCGTCGACCAGTCGGCCGCCCTGCTGGAGCGGGCCGGGACCCGCGCCGGCGGCCGGGTCGGCACCCGACAGGCCGACCTGCCCGCCGAGTTCGACAAGCTCGGCGAGGCCGACCTGATCTGGTCCGGCAACGCCATCCACCACCTGGGCGACCAGCAGGCCGCGCTCACCTCGCTCGCCGGGGTGCTGCGGCCCGGCGGCCTGCTCGCCGTCGCCGAGCGCGGCCTGCCGGCCCGTTACCTGCCGCGGGACTTCGGGCTCGGCCGGCCCGGTTTCCAGGCCCGGTTGGACGCCGCCCACGAGGACGGCTTCAGCGCGATGCGGGCCGAACTGCCCGGCAGCACCGAGGAGATCGAGGACTGGCCGGCCATGCTGGGCCGGGCCGGGCTGACCCCGACCGGCACCCGCACCTTCCTGGTCGACCACCCGGCCCCGCTCGCCGGCCCCGTCCGCGGCTACCTGCACACCCAGCTGGCGCGGCGGCGCGACCAGCTCGCCGACCAGCTCGACGCCGAGGACCTGGCCACCCTGGACGCCCTGCTGGCGCAGGACGCCCCCACCGGCATCCTGCACCGCCCGGACGCCTTCTACCTCTCCGCGATGACCGTCCACACGGCCCGCCGGGACTGATCCGGCGGCGCGGCCGGGGCCGGGCCGCACCGCCGGTCAGGAGTCGAGGAAGTCGGCCACCGTGCGGCGGAAGGCGGCCGGGTCGTCCAGCCACGGGTAGTGGCCGGCGGCGGGCTGGACGGCGGTACGGCCGGCACGGAACAGCGCGGCCGTGGCACGGACCGCCCCGGGCCGCGGGTCGGGGTCGTACTCGCCCGCCAACAGCAGGGCCGGGGAGGCGAGTTCGGCGACTCCGGCGCGGACGGCGGTGGGCTCGTAACCGCCGTCGTGGTAGGCCGCGGCGGCGACGGGGTGGCTCTGGGCGGCGCGGGTGGCTTCGTGGGCGCGGGCGGTGGCGTTCCAGTCGCCGTGGAAGAGCGGCGCCAGGGCGTCCGGGTCGGCGGCGCCGCCCGCGAAGGCGGTGCGGACGGCGGCCCGGGCGGCCGGGTACCACTCCTCCCCGCCGAGACCGCGGGCCTCGGCCGCCTCGCGGAAGTGCTCCTCGGTGCCGGTACGGCCGAAGATCCGGAGGCTGGGCGTGACCAGGACCAGCCGTCCGGTGCGCCCGGGGTGCCGCAGGGCGTACAGGGTCGCGAGCGAGCAGCCGGCGGAGTGGCCGAGGAGGTCCACCCGGTCCGCGCCGAGGTGCGCCCGGAAGGCCTCGACGTCCGCCACCTGCCGGTCCACCCGGTAGCCGGTCGGGTCGGCCGGGCGCTCCGACCGGCCCGTTCCGCGCAGGTCGAGGATGTGCAGGGCGCGGTGCGCGGAGAGGCCGCCGAGGTCGCCGAGGTACTCGGAGTCGCGCATCGCACCGCCGGCGAGGACGAGCAGCGGCTCGCCCTGGCCGAGGACGCGGTAGCGGAGCCGGAGGCCGTCGTGGCCGGTGAAGGTCGTCATCGGGCGATCGTGGCAACCGACGGGCGGGCCGGGCAACGGGAATGCGGCCGGGCCGCGGTGATGCGGGCCGGTCCGCGGGGGCGCGGCCCGGGAGCGGGGGCGCGGCCCGGGTACGGTCGGGGCATGACAGCGAGCGAGCAGCGCTTCGTCGTGGTGACCACCACCCACGAGAGCGAGGAACGGGCCCGGGCCCTGGCGTCCGCCGTGGTGCGGGAGCGGCTGGCGGCCTGCGCCCAGGTGTACCCCGTGCGGTCGGTGTACTGGTGGGACGGCGAGGTGCGGGACGCCGAGGAGTGGCGGATCGACCTCAAGACCCGGGCCGAACTCGCCGACCGGGTGGGCGAGTTCCTGGCGGAGCGGCACTCCTACGAGACGCCCGAGGTGATCGTCGTGCCGGTGGCGGGCGGCCGTGCGGACTACCTGGCCTGGGTGGCCGGTGAGACCGACGGGCGCCCGCCGGGCACGGCGGAGTAGCTCAGGGCGCGACCTGCGGGGAGGCCGGGACGGCCCCGGCACCCGCCGGCGTCACTCCGCCGAGCCGCCGAAGCGCGCCGTCCAGGCCGCCAGGTCCTCGTCCGTGATCTTGGCGAACAGCACCGGCGGCACCGTGAACGCCGTCCCGGCGGGCACCAGGTCCAGCGCCCGTGCCTCCCGGGGGTCGATCCAGTCGCGGGTGGCGGCCGGCGAGTCCTCGGGCAGCGCGAAGGCGCCGCGCATCGCCGCCGCGGTGGCCGGGATGAACGGCTCGGAGACCACCGCGTACAGGTGGATCAGGTTCATCGCGGTGCGCAGGGTCAGTGCCGCCGCGTCCGGGTCGGTCTTCACCTGGAGCCAGGGCGCCTTCTCGTCGAGGTACGCGTTGCCGGCGCTCCACAGCGCGCGCAGGGCCTGCGCCGCCTTGCGGAAGTTGAGCGCGTCCAGCTGGGTCTCGTACTCGGCGAGCAGGGCGGCGACCTGCTCGCCGAGGCGCTGCTCGGCCTCGCCCGCCGGGTGGCCGCCGGGGACGTCGTCGCCGAAGCGCTTGCGGCTGAAGGTGAGCACCCGGTTGACGAAGTTGCCGAGGGTGTCGGCGAGGTCCTTGTTGACCACGGAGGCGAACAGGTCCCAGGTGAAGCTGGAGTCGTCCGACTCGGGCGCGTGCGCCACCAGGAAGTAGCGCCAGTAGTCGGCGGGCAGCAGTTCCAGCGCGACGTCGGTGAAGATGCCGCGCTTCTGGCTGGTGGAGAACTTCCCGCCGTAGTACGTCAGCCAGTTGAAGGCCTTGACGTGGTCGACCTTCTTCCACGGGCGGCGGGAGCCGAGCAGGGTGGCCGGGAACATCACGGTGTGGAACGGGACGTTGTCCTTGGCCATGAACTCGGTGTAGCGGACGGTCTCGTCGGCCTCGTACCACCAGGACTTCCAGTCCCGCAGCTGTCCGGCCGGGGCCGCGTCCGCCCACTCCTTGGTGGCGCCGATGTACTCGATCGGGGCGTCGAACCAGACGTAGAACACCTTGCCCTCGGCGGCCAGTTCGGGCCACACGTCGGCCGGCACCGGGACGCCCCACTCCAGGTCTCGGGTGATGGAGCGGTCCTGGAGGCCCTCGGTCAGCCACTTGCGGGCGATCGAGGAGGCCAGCACCGGCCAGTCGTCGGCGTGGGTGTCGATCCAGCCCTCGACCTCCTCGGTGAGCTTGGACTGGAGCAGGAACAGGTGGCGGGTCTCCCGGACCTCCAGGTCGGAGCTGCCGCTGATCGCCGAGCGGGGCTCCAGCAGGTCGGTCGGGTCCAGCACCCGGGTGCAGTTCTCGCACTGGTCGCCGCGGGCCTTGTCGTAGCCGCAGTGCGGGCAGGTGCCGACGATGTAGCGGTCCGGCAGGAAGCGGCCGTCGGTGTTGGAGTACACCTGGCGGATCGCGCGCTCCTCGATGAAGCCGTTGCGCTGGAGCTCGCGGGCGATCTCCTGGGTGATCTCCCGGTTCTGCGGCGAGGAGCTGCGGCCGAAGTGGTCGAAGGAGAGCCCGAAGCCGTCGTACACCGCCCGCTGCGCGTCGTGGGCCCGGGCGCAGAACTCCGCGACCGGCAACCCGGCTTCCTGGGCGGCCAGTTCGGCGGGGGTGCCGTGCTCGTCGGTGGCGCAGATGAACAGCACCTCGTGCCCGCGCCGGCGCAGGTACCGGGCGTGGACGTCCGCCGGGAGCATGGACCCGACCATGTTGCCCAGGTGCTTGATCCCGTTGATGTACGGAAGGGCGCTGGTGATCAGGTGCCGAGCCATCCTCGGATGCTCCGATTTCTCCCGCACGCGCACCCCACCCGGAGTGCCGTGGCGGGCGCAGGGGTCCATTCGGGCTGCAAGCCTAGGGCAAACAGGGGGTCCCGGCGCGCGCGGCGGGCCGGGCGGACGTCAACGCCGGGCGGAGCCCACGGCCGGCCGGACGTCACGGCCGGGAGAAGTCCCCGTACCGGTCGAACTCCCCGGACTTCACCCCGCGGAGGAAGGCGGCCCACTTGCGCGGCGTGGTGCGCACCACGACCTCGGGGCGGTCGGACTCGCGGATCTCGACCAGCCCGCCCGCCCCGGCTCTGACCTCGACGCAGTCGGTGCTCTCCCCGCTGGCCGTGGCCTTGCGCCACCTGCTCATGCGAAGTCTTTCAACAGGGACCGGATGAAGTCCCTGGACTCCTCCGACCCGAGCGCGATCCCCGCGGTCTCCTCCTTGATCCGGCGGTAGGAGGCGAGTTCGACCTGGCTGTGTACGAACTTCGGTCCGTGGGAGAGGTCGATCTGGACGGTGTCGAGCTCGGGGACCGGTCCGCGGGCGAGGTAGAGGCTCTCCCCGGAGCCGGTGTAGGTGGGCACGCTGAACGGGATCACCCGGATCTCCACCCCGGGGCGCTCGGAGTTCTCCAGCAGGCCCAGCAGCTGGTCGCGCAGCACGTCCGGACCGCCGAACTGCATGCGCAGCGCGGACTCGTGGAGGAACGCGCTGTACGGCTTCGGGTGGTCGACGAAGATCTGCTGGCGCCGGATCCGGAACGCCTTCCGGATGTCCGCCTCCTGCCGGTACTGGGGGGGAAGCCGCTCGAACACCGCGGCGGCGTACTCCGGGGTCTGCAGCAGGCCGGGAATGAAGGTGCTGTTCAGGATGGAGAGGGAGGAGGCGTGGTGCTCCATTTCCGCGATGTCGATGATCGCGTTCGGCAGCCGGCCGCGGTAGCTGTCCCACCAGTACTTGCGCCGGTCCTGGGTCATCGCCAACAGCGCTTCCAGGTAAGGGCCTTCCTCGCAGCCGCAGGTGCGGGCCCAGGTCCGCAGCCGCTCGGCGCTGATGCCCGACTTCCCGTTCTCCATCTGGGAGATCTTGGGCAGGTCGGTGCCGATGGTGGCGGCCAGGGTCTTGGGCGTGACGCCCACGCGTTCGCGCATCCTGCGCAACTCGATCCCGAGGCGCTGCTGGCGCACGGTCGGCGACAAGCGGGGTGGCATGACTCTCTTCTCCGGGTCGCGGCTGCGTCGATGCTTCCGGTGAAGTGTGCCGCGCACACCTGGCCCTAGCTACTGAAATGGGGGATACACCACGATGGAGTGAACGTTCTCGGGCTCGGTAGCAACTCTGGCACCTTGACCCTATGGTCGTCCGTGTCACTCGCTGACATGTTGCCGCCTAAACAGTCGTCAGCGCCCCGCAGGAAACACGCCAGACGCACGGTCGCGACACCCGAAATCACCGACCGGAGACAGCCATGCCCCTCCCCTCGCATCTCCGCCTTCCCCACCGGCCCCTTCCGCACCAGCGCAATTCCGCACCGCGGTGAATGCCCTCCTCGTCGCCGGATTGTCGGCGCTCCTGCTCGCCGTCCTGTTCGTCGGCTGGCTGGTCTGGCTGGTGAACATCCAGCCTTACGAACTCCGTGCGGCGAAACACGAGTTGGCGGCCGGCCATTCCGCCCGCGGTGAGCGGAAATAGCCGTCCCGCGCCAGGCCGCGGGGCCGTCGTGATCCGTCGGGGTGTCCGTCGTGGTCCGCCGATCGGCGGCTCAGCCCCGTGAAAGCCTCTCCGACAGGCGGGACTTGGCCGTCGGCCACTCGTCGGCGAGCATCGAGAAGTAGGCGCTGTCCCGCCAGGTGCCGTCGGGGCGCAGACGGTGGCGGCGGTGGGTGC
This sequence comes from Kitasatospora sp. NPDC036755, assembly GCF_040636595.1. NCBI lineage: Bacteria > Bacillati > Actinomycetota > Actinomycetes > Kitasatosporales > Streptomycetaceae > Kitasatospora > Kitasatospora sp. NPDC036755. Next base: position 71,751 of record NZ_JBEZUT010000002.1, on the reverse strand, counting down.
CCTCGTACTGGGCGCCGAGGCGCTGGATGGCGGTGCGGGAGCGCTCGTTGCGGGCGTCGGTCTTCCAGAAGACGCGCCCCATGCCGAGGTCCTCGAAGGCGTGGGAGAGGAGCAGCAGCTTGGCCTCGGTGTTCACCGCCGTGCGCCACACCGAGCGGGCGTACCAGGTGCCGCCGATCTCCACGCCCTCGTCGCGGGCGCTGTAGTCGTGGTACCCGGTGGCGCCGACGGCCCGGCCGCCGGCGAGGTCGATCACGGCGAAGTTCACCGACTCGCCCGCGGCCGCCTCCGCGATCCGGGTGTCCAGGACCGCGCCGAACTCCTCCTCCGAGGCGGGCGGGAGGTGCATCGTCCAGCGCCAGATCTCGGGGTCGGAGCCGACGGTGGCCCAGAGGTCGGCGAGATGGCGGCGCTCCAGCGGCTCCAGGCGGATGTGGCGGCCGGTGAGGACGACGGGTGAGGGCAGTGTCGCAGTCATGATCCAAACGTAGCCGCAGCCTGCACTAGGTGCAATAGATTTTTGAACTAGTGCATTAATGGGCGCGGACAGCGCGAAGGGCCCCGCGGGACGGATCCCGCGGGGCCCTCGAAGAGGCCTCGGCCGACGGTCGGCCGGCCGGCCGGCCTCAGATGAACGAGTTGATCTCGATCGTCTCGTCGCGGCCCGGGCCGACGCCGATGGCCGAGATCGGCGCGCCCGACATCTCCTCCAGCGCCTTCACGTACGCCTGGGCGTTCTTCGGCAGCTCGGCGAAGGTCTTCGCCTTGCTGATGTCCTCGGTCCAGCCCGGCAGGGTCTCGTAGATCGGCTTGGCGTGGTGGAAGTCCGACTGGTTGTAGGGGAGCTCCTCGACGCGCTTGCCGTCGATCTCGTACGCGACGCAGACCGGGATCTGCTCCCAGCCGGTCAGCACGTCCAGCTTGGTGAGGAAGAAGTCGGTGAGGCCGTTGACCCGGGTCGCGTAGCGCGCGATGACGGCGTCGAACCAGCCGCAGCGGCGGTCGCGGCCGGTGGTGACACCGCGCTCCCCGCCGATCCGGCGCAGCGCCTCGCCGTCCTCGTCGAGCAGCTCGGTCGGGAACGGGCCGGAGCCGACGCGGGTGGTGTAGGCCTTGAGGATGCCGATGACCCGGTCGATCTTGGTCGGGCCGATGCCGGCGCCGGTGCAGGCGCCGCCCGCGGTCGGGTTCGACGAGGTCACGAAGGGGTACGTGCCGTGGTCGACGTCGAGCAGGGTGCCCTGGCCGCCCTCCAGCAGGACGACCTTGTCCGCCTTCAGCGCCTCGTCCAGGACGAGGGTGGTGTCGGAGAGGAAGGGCTTGATCTTCTCCGCGTAGCCCAGGTACTCCTCGACCACCAGGTCGGCCGGGATGGTGCGGCGGTTGTACAGCTTGACCAGGACCTGGTTCTTGTCGTGCAGCGCCGCCTCGATCTTCTGGCGCAGGATCGACTCGTCGAACAGGTCCTGGACCCGGATGCCGACGCGGTTGATCTTGTCCGCGTAGGTCGGGCCGATGCCGCGGCCGGTGGTGCCGATCCGGCGCTTGCCGAGGAAGCGCTCGGTGACCTTGTCCAGGGTGCGGTGGTACGGCGTGATCAGGTGGGCGTTGCCCGAGATCAGCAGCTTCGAGGTGTCGATGCCGCGCTCGTTCAGGCCGGCCAGCTCGGAGAGCAGCACCGCCGGGTCGATCACGACGCCGTTGCCGATCACCGGCGTCACGTTCGGGCTGAGGATTCCGGAAGGGAGCAGGTGGAGGGCGTACTTCTGATCGCCGATGACCACCGTGTGACCGGCGTTGTTGCCGCCCTGGTAGCGGACCACGTAGTCGACGGAGCCGCCGAGGAGGTCGGTGGCCTTCCCCTTGCCCTCGTCTCCCCACTGAGCACCAACGAGCACGAGTGCCGGCACAGGCGTACACCCCTTCCGGTTGGGGCATCCTGCGTAGGCCGCAGTCTGCCCCGAGATAGACGAAGCCCCTGGCGCAATGGCGCAAGGGGCTCTTGCACCGAGAGATTACCTGAGGAAGGACCGGTCGTGTCGTCCCTGTCCACGCCTGCTACCGGCGGCCCGGAGCCGCTCCTGCTGCTCCTCGACCCGGTGGCCCGGCAGACCGACGGCGAGTCGGTGCGGATCGCGAAGGACGTGCTCTGCGGAGGTGCGGACGCCAAGGTGGCCTTCCCGGAGAGCCCGTCCGAGCTCGACCGGGTGCTTTCGCACCGGGGTCGCAGGCGACCGGTGGTGATCGGTTCCGACCTCGCGCTGCAAAGGGTGCTCCAGGCCCTGCATCGCCAGCGTGAGCTGGGGTCGGAACCGGTGGGGATGGTTCCGGTCGGACGCTCGGAGGAGCTGCTCGCGGCCCGCGCGCTCGGCGTGCCGGGGGAGCCGGTCCGGGCCGCGCGGGCGGTGCTGGCGGGCGTGCCGCGCCGGCTGGACCTGCTGGTGGACGACGGTGGCGGCGTGGCGCTGGGCGGGGTGCGGATCACCGGCGGGGCCGCCCGCCGCCCGGTGGGCCGTGCGGGCGGTTGGCGTTCGCTATGGGCGAAACTGGCTGCGGCCGAGCAGGCGAACGCACTCACGCCGGACGGGGCCGACCACGGCTCCCGGGTCCGGGTCGAGGCGGACGGCCGGCTGCTCGCGGACGTCCACCGGCCGGTCCGGCTGGTCCAGGTCACGCTCCCGGCCGGTGCCTCGGAGGGGGTGGGCGAGATGGAGGTGGTGGTCGCCGCCTCCGGCGCCCTGGTGCGCGCCCGGGCGGCGAGCGTCTCGGTGGTCGGGCGCGGCTTCGGCTACGAGGCGGACGGCCACCCGGTCGGCCCGGTCCGGGCCCGGACCTGGACGGTGCACCCGGGGGCCTGGGGCCTGCTGCTGCCGGCGGCCTGACCGGTCGGCCCGGCCCTGCGGCCCGACCCTGCGACCCGACCGATCGGCGGCCGACGGGAGGGCGACCGGCGGGCGACCGGTGGGAGAACCCCGGGTGAGCAGGCTCACGTTCCTCCGTGCCCGGACACCCTCCGCCGTACCCGCCGAACTCCCCAACAGGCGCGAACCGCAAGGCCAACCGCCACTCGCCGGAATTCCCCCCACCCGAAATCCCGGGCCCGTAAGGGGTTTTGTCTACGCGCGTTAACCGGCGGTCGGCGGACAAACCCGCAGTCCCGGGGTCCGGAAGCCCGCGTCAACTGCCCTAGACTCGAAGGCGTGCCACGTGGTGACGGAAGACTCAACCACGATCTTCTTCCCGGTGAGAAAGGCCCCCAGGACGCGTGTGGCGTCTTCGGTGTCTGGGCTCCCGGCGAGGAGGTCGCCAAGCTCACGTTCTTCGGCCTTTACGCCCTGCAGCACCGCGGTCAGGAATCCGCGGGCATCGCAGTGAGCAACGGCTCCCAGATTCTCGTCTTCAAGGACATGGGGCTCGTCTCCCAGGTCTTCGACGAGGCCTCGCTGGGGTCGTTGCACGGGCATATCGCCGTCGGACACGCCCGCTACTCGACCACCGGGTCCTCGGTCTGGGAGAACGCCCAGCCGACCTTCCGGGCGACCGTTCACGGCTCGCTGGCCCTCGGGCACAACGGAAACCTGGTGAACACCGCCGAACTGGCGGCCATGGTCGCCGAACTGCCCGGCGAGGAGCACGTCTCGCGCTCCGGCCGGACCGCCGCGACCAATGACACCGACCTGGTGACCGCCCTGCTGGCCGGCCACCCGGACCTCTCCATCGAGGAGACGGCCAAGGTCGTGCTGCCCGAGGTCAAGGGCGCCTTCTCGCTCGTCTTCATGGACGAGCACACCCTCTACGCCGCCCGCGACCCGCAGGGCATCCGCCCGCTGGTGCTCGGCCGGCTGGAGCGCGGCTGGGTGGTCGCCTCCGAGACGGCGGCGCTGGACATCTGCGGCGCCTCCTTCATCCGCGAGGTCGAGCCCGGCGAGCTCATCGCCATCGACGAGAACGGCATGCGCAGCTCCCGGTTCGCCGAGGCGAAGCCCAAGGGCTGCGTGTTCGAGTACGTCTACCTGGCCCGCCCCGACACCTCCATCTCCGGCCGCAACGTGCACCTCTCCCGCGTGGAGATGGGCCGCCGGCTGGCGAAGGAGGCGCCCGTCGAGGCCGACCTGGTGATAGCGACGCCCGAGTCCGGCACCCCCGCCGCGATCGGCTACGCCGAGGCCAGCGGCATCCCGTACGGCTCCGGCCTGGTGAAGAACGCCTACGTGGGCCGCACCTTCATCCAGCCCAGCCAGACGATCCGCCAGCTCGGCATCCGGCTCAAGCTCAACCCGCTGCGCGAGGTCATCGCGGGCAAGCGCCTGGTGGTCGTGGACGACTCGATCGTGCGCGGCAACACCCAGCGCGCGCTGGTGAAGATGCTGCGCGAGGCCGGCGCCGCCGAGGTGCACATCCGGATCTCCTCGCCGCCGGTGAAGTGGCCCTGCTTCTTCGGCATCGACTTCGCCACCCGCGCGGAGCTGATCGCCAACGGCATGACCATCGAGGAGATCGGCCGCACCCTGGGTGCCGACTCGCTCTCCTACATCTCGATCGACGGCATGATCGAGGCCACCAAGCAGCCCAAGGACCGGCTCTGCCGGGCCTGCTTCGACGGCGAGTACCCGATGGAGCTGCCGGACCCGGCGCTGCTCGGCAAGCTCCTGCTGGAGGCCGAGATCAAGGGCGGCCAGCAGCAGCCGGCCGTCCGCGGCAAGCCGACCAGCGGCAGCGACCTGGACGGCGTCCAGTCGCTGCTCGGCGGGGCGGGCGCGGCCGACGCGCTGCGCCGGCCGTAGCGAACCGACGGTGGGGTCCCGCGAACCGGGGCCCCACCGCTGTTCCACCCCCTCGCTGTTCCGAAGAACCACCCCCACCTGACCCGAGAGGGCCGCACGCCGTGACCAGCTCCCACCAGTCGCCCACCACCACGCCCGACGGAGACGCCGCACGTCGCCCCTCCGACGGCGCCACCTACGCCGCCGCCGGTGTCGACATCGAGGCGGGCGACCGCGCCGTCGAGCTCATGAAGCAGTGGGTGAAGAAGGCCAACCGCCCCGAGGTGGTCGGCGGTCTCGGCGGCTTCGCCGGCCTCTTCGACGCGTCCGCCTTCAAGAACTACGAGCGGCCGCTGCTGGCCTCGGCCACCGACGGCGTGGGCACCAAGGTGGCCATCGCCGCCGCCATGGACAAGCACGACACCATCGGCCACGACCTGGTCGGCATGGTCGTCGACGACCTGGTGGTGTGCGGTGCCGAGCCGCTGTTCATGACCGACTACATCTGCGTCGGCAAGGTCGTCCCGGAGCGGGTCGCCGCGATCGTCAAGGGCATCGCCGAGGGCTGCGCGCTGGCCGGCTGCGCCCTGGTCGGCGGCGAGACCGCCGAGCACCCGGGCCTGCTGGGCCCGGACGAGTACGACGTCGCGGGCGCCGGCACCGGTGTGGTGGAGGCCGACGCGCTGCTCGGCGCGGACCGGGTCCGGGCCGGCGACGTGGTGATCGCGATGGCCGCCTCCGGCCTGCACTCCAACGGCTACTCGCTGGTCCGCCACGTGCTGCTGAACGAGGCCGGCTGGAAGCTGGACCGCAAGGTCGAGGAGTTCGGCCGCACCCTCGGCGAGGAGCTGCTGGAGCCGACCCGGATCTACTCGCTGGACTGCCTGGCGCTCACCCGGGCCACCGAGGTGCACGCCTTCTCGCACGTCACCGGCGGCGGCCTGGCGGCCAACCTGGACCGGGTCATCCCGGCCGGCCTGCACGCCCGCCTGGACCGCGGCACCTGGACCCCGCTGCCGGTCTTCCAGACCGTCGCCGAGGTCGGCCGGGTGGCCACCCTGGAGATCGAGAAGACGCTGAACATGGGTGTCGGCATGGTCGCGGTCGTCCCGCCGCACTCGGTGGACGTCGTGCTGTCGATCCTGGAGGACCGCGGCGTCGAGGCCTGGCTGCTCGGCGACATCGTCGAGCGCACCGACGAGCACGAGGGCGGCGCGGCCCTCTACAACGCCTACGAGGGCTTCCGGGCGAGCTGACCGGACCGCGACGACGGGAGGGCCCCTCCGGAGCACCGGAGGGGCCCTCCCGCGTCCCGGGCGTCGCCGCGGGACCCGCCCCCGGAGGCGGGAACGCCGAAAACCGGCCCGGCGCCGTGGGCGCCCGGACCGGTCCGGCGGGACTGCTTCGTTACGAGCGGCGGGAGGCCTGGGAGGCCCCGGTACCCGGCCCGCTGTCGTCCTCGTCGTCGAGGTCGGCGTAGCGGGCGGCGTACTCCGCGTAGGGGTCGTCGTCCTCCACTTCCTCGATCGGCTCCGGCTCGATCGAAGAGGTGGACGGCGATACGCCCAGCTCGTTGGACAGACGGTTAGCGTCAAACCCGCCGCTGTTGTACTTCAGCTCGCGGGCGACCTTCGTCTGCTTGGCCTTGGCCCGGCCGCGCCCCATGGGTCGACCCCCTCAACGATGGGGCTCACGGCCCCGAGTCTGACACGTGTTCATGATCAGGACCGGCGCCTGCCCGAATGGGAGAAGCCGTCCCTTGGAGCATTAACGGTACCTGTTTCCGCCGCTGGACGGTACGTCGTCGGTGTGACGTGGCGCGCACCGACTGCACCCGAGACCAGGTCTTTCCAGGTCAAGGGAGGTTTTGCGGCGGTTTTCGCGCTGTCCGGAGGTGTCTGAGGTCCGTCGTTCCAGGACTGATTATCCCCCCTGGGGGGGCCTCGGATCACCCGTTCGGGCGGAGAAGTGAGAATCCGGTTCCACATCGTGATGCGCGGGGGGCCGCAGTGACCGCCCCCCGCGCACCACCGGGCGGGTCGCCGGCCGGATCAGGCGCGGCGGGCGCCGGGCAGCAGCACCGTGCGCAGGGCGCTGATCTCGCGCATCCGCTTCTCGGCCAGGCGGTCGGCGGCGACCGCCGGCGGGACGCCGTCGGCCGCGGCCCGGGTGAAGATCTCCAGGGTGGTGTCGAAGATCTTCGTGGCCTTGTTCTTGGCCCGCTCGAAGTTGAAGCCGTCGATCTCGTCGGCGACCTGGATGACGCCGCCGGAGTTCACCAGGTAGTCCGGCGCGTAGAGGATGCCGCGGTCGGCCAGGTCCTTCTCGACGCCCGGGTGGGCCAGCTGGTTGTTGGCCGCGCCGCAGACGATCGAGGTGCCGAACTCGCCCAGTGCGGCGACGACCGGGTCGGTCAGGGCGCCGCCGAGGGCGCAGGGGGCGTAGACGTCCAGCTTGGCCTGGAGCAGGGCGGTGGTGTCGGCGACCACCTCCACCTCCGGGTGGGCGGCGCGCACGCGGTTGACCGCGGCCTCGAAGGGGTCGGTGACGACGACGGTGGCGCCGTCCGCGACCAGGTGGCCGACCAGGTAGTGGCCGACCTTGCCGACGCCCGCGACGCCGACCCGCTTGCCGCGCAGGGTCGGCTGGCCCCAGCGGGCCTGGGCGGTGGCGCGCATGCCCTGGAAGACGCCGAAGGCGGTCAGGATGGACGAGTCGCCGGCGCCGCCGTGCTCGGGCGAGCGGCCCGTCACGAACTCGGTCTCGCGGGCGATGACGTCCATGTCCTGGACGTAGGTGCCCACGTCGCAGGCGGTGATGTAGCGGCCGCGCAGGGACTCGACGAAGCGGCCGTAGGCCCGGAGCATCGCCTCGTTCTTGTCCTTGTTCGGGTCGCCGATGATGACGGCCTTGCCGCCACCGAGGTCCAGGCCGGCCAGCGCGTTCTTGTAGGACATTCCGCGGGACAGGTTCAGCGCGTCCTCCAGCGCCGCCTCCTCGGAGGCGTACGGGAAGAAGCGGGTGCCGCCGAGGGCCGGGCCCAGGGCGGTCGAGTGGATGGCGATGATCGCCTTCAGGCCCGAGCTGCGGTCGTGGCAGAGGACGACCTGCTCGTGACCGTCGCCGGGGGTGCCGTCCTGTTCGGTACGGAAGATCCTGCTGAGCACGCCGGGTGCGGGGTGCGTGGCGGGGGTCTGTACGTCGGTCACTGTGGTGACTCCAGTATCGAAGGCCCGCTGCGGTGGTGCGGGCGCCTAAGGCGAAGCGTAGCCGCGCGGAGGCCGTCGATCCGCTGTCTTGTCCGAGCTGGGGCCGGACGTCCGAGGCGTGAGACGGTCGGCGGTACGGGGCGCACCCTCCCGGCGCCGGGCGGCGCGTGCGACCATGCAGGACGTGACCGTCGTACGCACTTCCGTACAACCGCCCTACGCCGCCCACCTGCGGGTCTACGAGCCGCTGGCCGCGTACCCGGAGCCCGAGCGGACGCGCTGGCAGGCCTACGCGGCGGAGCACGGGCCGGACGCCGCGGAACCGGAGCGGCCGGTGGCGGCGGCGGTGCTGGAGGAGCAGCGGGAGGCGCTCGCCGGGCTGGCCGCCCGCACGCCCAGGGCGCTGCCCGAGCGGGAGAGCGGGCGGGCCTACCTGCGGGTGGTGGACGGCGTCCTGTACGTCTGCCCGTGGGCGACCAGGCTGCGCAGCTGGCAGGCGCTGGAGGAACTGCGGGCGGGGGCGCCGGTGGCGCTGCTGGACGCCGTGCTGCCGCCGGTGACCCGGGAGGCCGCCGAGGCGGACCGGGAGCGCTGGCGGGCCGGCCACCCGGACGCCCGGCCGTGGATCCTGACCAGCCGCTGGGAGGTGCCGGTGCGCTGGTTCCTCCCGTTCGGGGAGGAGGACCGCTGCTTCGTGCCGGGCGAGGCCGTCGCGGTGGCCGACGCGGTGGACGGCGCGGTGGACGGAGGGGAAGGGGCGGGGGAGCGCGCGGGCGGGCCGGCGGCGCTGTTCTACCTGGTGCCGATGGCGCAGGCGCGCCGGCGAGTGGCGCGGGCCCTCCGGGCGCTGCGCGAGGCGGTGCCGGACGGGGAGCTGGTGCTGGGGGCGGAGCGGGTCGGGCGCTGGCTGGAGGAGTTCCATCCGCGTTCGCTGGTGGAACTGGACTACGGGGGCTTGGTGCATCTGCTGGGCCCGGAACGGTTGTTGGCGGACCGTTCGGCGGGGGAGCTGGAGGAGGGGCTGCGCGCGCTGCGGGCGGGGGACACCGACGGGGCGCTGCGGGTGTACCGGGAGCTGACGGGGCGGTGGCGCCGGGTGCTGGCGCTGCGGAACGCGAACTGACGTCCGACCGCGCGTGTATGACTGTAAGAGGCCTAAGGGCCGCACGGTCGATGACCAAGGTCCTGGTTCGGGTCAATAGCTGCCGAACGTGACACTACTCACCGTTGACGCGAACTTACCCCTATGTGCAAAAATGGGACAACCAGCCCAACTTCACGTGAGCGTGCCCACTTTTGGGTGGTTCTGGAGTCGATGCGTGCTTTGCGGGGAAACGGAGGGTCTGGTCCCTTCGTAACCGGATGTCATCACTATGTGACTGTCCGTTATGGGGTGGTCCATCGCCATCCGTCGGCCTTGAACCCGTGAGGGGTCAATTTTGGCGGTTTGGTCGATAGGGCTGGACGGATGGTGTAGTTGTAGACACCAGGACAAGCCGTTCGTCCTATAACCGACTCGGCCCGTCTATGCCATTTCGGGCATCGCGGGCCAAGGTGCAGAATTTGAAGGATAGAACCGCCCTGGTTCGGTTCTCCCGAGGAGGCCGCTCATGACCGCTCGTACCCCTGATGCTGAGCCGCTGCTGACGCCGGCAGAGGTTGCCACCATGTTCCGCGTGGACCCGAAGACGGTCACCCGCTGGGCCAAGGCGGGCAAGCTGACGTCGATTCGCACGCTCGGCGGTCACCGTCGTTACCGTGAGGCGGAGGTGCGCGCTCTGCTTGCTGGGATTCCTGCCCAGCGCACTGAGGCCTGATAGGCCAAAGGCTCTTTAAAGGGGCCGCTTACCGGACTCCGCCGGGTCCGGTAAGCGGCCCCTTTGTCATGCCCGTCCGAGGGTGTTCCGCGTCGGCCGAGTGGTCGGAATGTTGAACTCCGGATAACGATTTGATGCGCGTGGGGTGGGGGGGATTTACAGTGAATAGCTGTACAATTTTACATATTAAATTAAGGGCGTTCCGGAGGGGGTCGCCCGGGACCGGTTCCGGATGATCTCTGGTGACGACCGTCACACGGTCCGTCACTTGTGGTCTAGACCTACTCGGGGTAAAGGGCCGAACGGTCAAAAGCGAGAGGCCCGGAACCTGACGGTTCCGGGCCTCTCGCGCTGCGGCGATCCCGACGGGACTTGAACCCGCGACCTCCACCTTGACAGGGTGGCGAGCTAACCAACTGCTCCACGGGACCAGATTTCCTGATCTCGTTCACTCGCTTGCCGCGCTGCGAACAAGACAGACTGTAGCCCATGGTGGGCCCCCAGGTCGAACTGGCTCCTGAAGGCCCACCCGCAGCTCACGGCGCCGAGCGGGCGGCGCCGCCCCGGGCGGGTCAGAGCGTCGCCCGCGCCGCCTCCATCGCCTTCACGATCCGCTTCTCCGAGACCGGGCTCGGCGTGCCCAGGGACTGGGCGAAGAAGCTCACCCGCAGCTCCTCGATCATCCAGCGGATCGCCCGCACCTCCGGGGAGGGCTGTTGCCCGGCCGGCACCGCCGCCAGCAGCTCCCCGTACGCCTGCTGCACCTGCTGCACCTTCAGCAGCTGCTGGGCGTCCCGCTGCGGGTGGTTGGGCAGCGCCTCCAGACGGCGGTCCACCGCGAGCAGGTAGCGCTTGAGGTCCGGCAGCCGCTGCCAGCCGGTGGCCGTCACGAAGCCCGGGTGCACCAGCGAGGCCAGGTGCAGCCGGACGTCGTTCACCGCGTTCAGCAGCACCGGGCTGCTCACCGTCTTCAGCCGGGTCGAGGCCTTGTGGAAGGCGATCAGCGCGGTGGCCGTCTTCAGCGTGGTGTCCGCGGACAGCTCGTACAGGTCCGCGCGCACCTTGTCGTGCAGCTTGGCGAAGGCCGCCTCGTCCCAGGCCGGGCCGCCGGACAGCGTCATCAGCCGGTCCGTGGCGGCCGCCACGACGTCCTCGAACAGGGCGGCGATCGAGCCGTGCGGGCTGTGCGAGAGCGCCAGCTTCGCCTGGTTGCCCAGCCGGCCCTGGATCGACTTGGCCGGGGAGTTGGTGGTCAGCATCAGCAGCCGCCTGCTCCCCTCCCACATCGACCGGGCCTGCGCCTCCGGGGTGTCGAACAGCTTGACGCCGACCGACTGCCCCTCGTCCACCAGGGCCGGGTAGGCGCGCATCGAGTGGCCGCGCGAGCGCTGCTCGAAGGTGCGCTGGAGCACCGGGAGCGAGGCCGGCCAGGCGGTCAGCCCGCTCTGCTCGATGCCCTGGCCGGAGGCGGCCGAGGAGAGCGTCTCCTTGAGCTTCGGCTTGAGCTTCAGCCGCAGCTCCTCCAGGTCCTTGGACTCGGCGAGCCTGCGCTTGCCGTCCACCACCCGGAAGGTCACCTTGAGGTGGTCGGGGACCCGTTCGTCGTCCCAGGCCTCCGGAGGCACGGTGACCGCCGTCAGGCGCTTCAGGGCGTGCTCCAGGGCCGGGAGGAGGGGTTCCTGGCGGTCCTTCACCGCGCGCAGCGCCGCCTTGGCGAAGTCCGGCGCCGGGACGAAGTTGCGGCGGATCGCCTTCGGCAGCGACTTGATGTACGCGGTGACCAGCTCCTCCCGCAGACCGGGGATCTGCCAGTCGAAGCCCTCCGCGGTGACCTGGTTCAGCACCGGCAGCGGGATGTGCACCGTCACGCCGTCCGCGTCGCTGCCCGGCTCGAACTGGTAGGTCAGCCGGAAGCGGAGCTTGCCCTGCTGCCAGTGGTCCGGGTAGTCGGCCTCGGTGACGCCGTCCGCGGCGTCGTTGATCAGCATCGACTTCTCGAAGTTCAGCAGGTCCGGCTGCTCGTGCCGGGCCTTCTTCCACCAGGAGTCGAAGTGCCGGGTGGAGACGACCTCCTCGGGCAGCCGGGCGTCGTAGAAGTCGAACAGGGTCTGGTCGTCCACCAGGATGTCCCGGCGGCGGGCCCGGTTCTCCAGCTCCTCGACCTCGCCGAGCAGCTTGCGGTTCTCCGCGAAGAACCGGTGGTGGGTCTCCCAGTCGCCCTCGACCAACGCGTTGCGGATGAACAGCTCGCGACAGAGCTCCGGGTCGATCCGCCCGTAGTTGACCCTGCGCTGGGCGACGACCGGCATCCCGTAGAGGGTCACCTTCTCGAACGCCATCACGGCGCCGGCCTTCTTCTCCCAGTGCGGCTCGCTGTAGCTCCGCTTGATCAGGTGACCGGCCAGCGGCTCGACCCACTCCGGCTCGATCTTCGCGTTGATCCGCGCCCAGAGCCGCGAGGTCTCCACCAGCTCGGCCGACATCACCCAGCGCGGCGGCTTCTTGAACAGGCCCGAGCCCGGGAAGACCGCGAAGCGGGCGCCGCGCGCGCCGCCGTACTCGCGCTTCTCCGCGTCGAACAGGCCGATGTGGGAGAGCAGGCCGGCCAGCAGCGACTGGTGGATCCGGTCGGCGTCCGGCTCGGCGTCGGGGTGCGGCTCCTCGACCGTGACGCCCAACTGCTTGGCGACGGTGCGCAGCTGGACGTAGATGTCCTGCCACTCCCGTATCCGCAGGTAGTTGAGGAACTCCGCCTTGCACATCCGGCGGAACGCCGAGGAGGAGAGCTCCCGCTGCTGCTCCCGGACGTAGCGCCACATCGCCAGGTAGGCGAGGAAGTCGGAGGTCTCCGAGTTGAACCGGCGGTGCCGGTCGTCGGCGGCCTGGCGCTTCTCGGCCGGGCGCTCGCGCGGGTCCTGGATGGAGAGCGCGGCGGCGATCACCATGACGTCGCGGACGCAGCCGTTCCGGTCCGCCTCCAGCACCATGCGGGCCATCCGCGGGTCCACCGGGAGCTGGGCGAGCTTGCGGCCGAGCTGGGTCAGGCGCTTGCGCGGGTCCTTCTCGTCCGGGTCGAGCGCGCCCAGCTCGTGCAGCAGGTGGACGCCGTCCTTGATGTTGCGCGAGTCCGGCGGGTCCAGGAACGGGAAGGCGGCGATGTCGCCGAGGCCGGCCGCGGTCATCTGCAGGATCACCGAGGCCAGGTTGGTGCGCAGGATCTCGGCGTCGGTGAACTCGGGGCGGGAGAGGAAGTCCTCCTCCGAGTAGAGCCGGATGCAGATGCCGTCCGAGGTGCGGCCGCAGCGGCCCTTGCGCTGGTTGGCGCTGGCCTGGCTGATCGCCTCGATCGGCAGCCGCTGCACCTTGGTGCGGTGGCTGTAGCGGGAGATCCGGGCGGTGCCCGGGTCGATCACGTACTTGATGCCGGGGACGGTCAGCGAGGTCTCGGCGACGTTGGTGGCCAGCACGATCCGGCGGCTGCGCGAGCGCTGGAAGACCTTGTGCTGCTCGGCCGAGCTGAGCCGGGCGTACAGCGGCAGGACCTCGGTGTTCTTCAGCTTCAGCCTGCCGAGGGCGTCCGCGGTGTCGCGGATCTCGCGCTCGCCGGAGAGGAAGACCAGGATGTCGCCCGGGCCCTCGGCCTGGAGCTCCTCGGCGGCGTCGCAGATGGCCTGGACCTGGTCCCGGTCGCGGTCCGCCTCGGTGGTGTCCTCGTCCTCCTCGGCCCCGTCCTCGACGAGCGGCCGGTAGCGGACCTCGACCGGGTACGTGCGGCCGGAGACCTCGACGATCGGGGCGTCGCCGAAGTGCCGGGCGAAGCGCTCCGGGTCGATGGTCGCGGAGGTGATCACGACCTTGAGGTCGGGGCGGCGGGGGAGCAGCTGCTTGATGTAGCCGAGGATGAAGTCGATGTTGAGGCTGCGCTCGTGCGCCTCGTCGATGATCAGGGTGTCGTACTGGTGCAGGTCGCGGTCCGTCTGGATCTCGGCCAGCAGGATGCCGTCCGTCATCAGCTTGACCAGGGTGTCCTGGCCGACCTGGTCGGTGAACCGGACCTTCCAGCCGACCGCCTCGCCCAGCGGGCTGTCCAGCTCCTCCGCGACCCGCTCGGCCACCGTGCGGGCGGCGATCCGGCGCGGCTGGGTGTGGCCGACCAGGCCGCGCACGCCGCGGCCCAGCTCCAGGCAGATCTTCGGGATCTGGGTGGTCTTGCCGGAGCCGGTCTCGCCCGCGACGATCACCACCTGGTGGTCCCGGATCGCCGCCAGGATCTCGTCCTTCTTCTGGCTGACCGGGAGCTCGGCCGGGTAGCCGATCGCCGGGACGGCCTGCCGGCGCCGCTCGACGACCAGCTCGGCGCGCTCGATGTCGGCGGCGATCTCGGCGGCGATCTTCTGCCGGGCCTCGGGCCTGCGGACCCGACGGGCCCCCTCCAGCCGGCGCCCGAGCCGCACCTGGTCGCGCAGGGTCAGCTCGGGCAGGCGGGCGGCCAGCTCACCTATTCCGGGGCCCTCGGCGGGTACGGTGGCGGACTGGACTGCGGGAGAACTCACTGCGGGCATCCCTCTAGGTTCGCAAGGAGGCACGGCGGAGCGCACCTCGGTTTTCGAGCCCCTCCAGTGTCACAGCCGGGGGCGGCGAATCGCGAACGACGGGCAACGGTCCGAGGCCGTCCTGGGCTCCGGGGGGTTGAGGAGGTGCTCATGGGAGCCCACAAGACCGCCCGGGACGAGGAGTTCCGGGCGTTCGTCGGCGGCGCGTGGTCACGGCTGCTCAGGACGGCGTACCTGCTCGCGGGGGACCGGCACGGCGCCGAGGACCTGGTCCAGCAGGCGCTGGAACGGGCGTACGCGGCGTGGAACAGGGTCCGGGCCGCAGACGACCCGTACGCCTACGTGCGCCGGATCGTGATCAACGAACACGCCAGACGGTTCCGGCGGCGGCTGGTCGAGTACCCCGTCACCGCGTTCCCGGACCGGCCCGCACCGGCCGGCACCGACCCGGACGACCGGGCCGTGCTGCTCGCCGCACTCGCCGCGCTGCCGCCGCGCCAGCGCCAGGCCGTGGTGCTGCGGTACTGGGAGGACCTCAGCGAGACCCAGACCGCGGCGGCGATGGGCTGCTCGGTCGGGACGGTGAAGAGCCAGGCGGCCAGAGGGCTGGCCAAACTCCGCGGGGCCTCCTCACTCATCGGACTGACGAGCATCGGAGGGACAAGATGAGCCACGACTTCCTGCCCGGGGACGCGGCGGCCGGCGACGAGCCGGCGGCCGTACGGGCACTGGGCGAACTGGCCGGGAGCGTCGACGTCGGCACCGCCCCGTACGACCGGCTGGTCGCCGGCGGACGGCGGCGGCTGCGGCGCCGGCGGCTGCTGACCGCCGGGGCGGCGGCGGTGCTGGTCGCGGCGATCGCCGGGGGGACGGCGGTGCTCGGCGACAGCGGCCGGCACGCGGTCTCGACCGTGGCGGTGGCGGGGGGGGGGGGGGGCGGCGGCGGGGGGGGGGGGGGGGGGGCGGCGGGGTGGGGGGGGGGGGGGGGGGGGGGGGCCCCCCCCCCCCCCCCCGCCGGGGGGGGGGGGGGGGGGGGGGGGGGCGGCCCCCCCCGCCCCCACCGCCGGGGCGTCAGGCAGCGGGTTCGCGCATCTCCAAGGTGCAGCACTTGACGCTGCCGCCGCCCTTGAGGAGCTCGCTCAGGTCCATGCCGATCGGCTCGAAGCCGCGCTCGCGCAGCTGGAGGGCCAGCCCGGTGGCCGCCTCCGGCAGCACCACGTGCCGCCCGTCGCTGACCGCGTTGAGCCCGAACACCGCCGCGTCCTCCGGGGAGGCCTGCACCGCGTCGGGGTACAGCCGCTCCAGGACGGCGCGGCTGCCCGGCGAGAACGCCTGCGGGTTGTACATCACCTCGTCGTGGGAGAGCACGGCCAGCGCGGTGTCCAGGTGGTAGTAGCGCTCGTCGACCAGCTCCAGGCTGACGACGGGGCAGCCGAAGAACTCCTGGGCCTCGGCGTGCGACTGGGGCGTGCTGCGGAAGCCGGTGCCGGCCAGGATCACGCTCCCGGCCACCAGGAAGTCGCCCTCGCCCTCGTTGACGTGCTCGGGGTCGTGCAGTGCGGTGAAGCCGTTGGCCCGGAACCAGGCGAGGTAGGCCGGCCCCTCGGCGGACCGCTCGACGTTGCGGAAGCGGGCCCCCAGGACCTTGCCGTCGACCACGGTGGCGCCGTTGGCCGCGTAGACCATGTCGGGGTACCCGGGCAGCGGCTCGATCAGCTCCACGTCGTGGCCCAGCTCCAGGTAGAGCGCGCGCAGCTTCTCCCACTGCGCGACGGCCAGGTCGGTGTCCACCGGCTTGGCCGGGTCCATCCACGGGTTGATCCGGTAGGTGACCTCGAAGTGCGTGGGACGGCACATGAGGTAGCGACGCCGGACGGCCTCGCGGGCGGGGCGGGCGGACTGCTCTCGGTGCGTCATGTCTCTCCTCGGGAGGGTTACGAAGGAAGGTAGGGAACGCGGGGACGGCGCCCGGGGCTCGGAGTGGACGTTCAGGGCGTGGCGCGGACCAGCTCGCGCAGTCCGTCCACCATCGCCCGCAGCAGTTCGGCGACGCGCTCCTCGGTGTACTGGTCCGCGGGGTAGCTGCAGCTGAACTCCATCCGCCCGTCCTCCACCGAACCGACCACGTCCAGCGGGTGCACCCGGCGCTCCGCGGGGTCGTGGTCCGCTCCGCCGTGCGGGAGGGGCCGCAGCACCAGTTCGTCGCCGGTGGTTCCGGAGCCCCACTGCCCCAGGTAGTTGAAGCCGACGAGGGCCTGCACCGGCTCCAGGGCCGGGCGGTCCGGCCGGTCGGCGGCGAGGTGGCGCAGCGCGGCGTAGCCGACGCCGTGCTGCGGCACCGCGCGCAGCTGCCGCTTGACGGTGCGCACGGCCGCGGACATCGGGGCGTCGGCCGGCACGGCCAGCGCCAGCGGGTGGGCGGCGGTGAACCAGCCGACCGTCCGGGAGAGTTCGACGCCCTCCAGGAGGTCCTCCCGGCCGTGGCCCTCCACCTCGACGAGCGAGCGGTCCCGGCCGGTCCAGCCGGTCAGCGCCCGTCCGAGCGCGGCGAGCAGCACCTCGTTGATGCGGGCCCGGTGCGCCCCGGGGACCTTGCGCAGCAGCGCGTCGGTCTCCTCGGCGCTCAGCCGCTCGTGGACGGCCCGGGAGTCCTCGACCCGGCCCGGGTCGGGGGCCGGCCCGGTGCCCGCGGTGGCGGCCTGCCAGTACCCGGCCTGGTCGTCGAAGCCGCCGGCCGCCGTGTACTCCTCCAGACGCCGCGCCCACTGCCCGTAGGAGGTGCTGCGCGGGCCGAGGTCGGCCTCCTTGCCGGCCGCCAGCTGCCCGTACGCGATCCGCAGGTCGTCCAGCAGGACGCGCCAGGAGACGCCGTCCACGGCGAGGTGGTGCGCGGTCAGGAAGAGCCGCGGCGGCCGGCCCTCGCCGAGCGTGAAGAGCACCGCGCGCAGCAGCGGGCCGTCGGTGGCGGACAGGCCGGTCTGGGCGGCGAGCACCGCCTCGTCGATCCGCCCGGGCAGCTCCTCGTCCGCCGCGCCGGAGAGGTCGACGGGCGTGAACTGCCAGCGGTCGTCGGCGTGTTCGACGACCTCCTGGTGCCACCGGCCGTCCTCGGCGCGGCCGAAGCGCAGCCGCAGGGCGTCGTGCCGGTCCACGATGGCCGCCAGGGCGGCGCGCAGGGCGGCCGGGTCGGTGCCGGGCGCGAGTTCCAGCAGGACCGACTGGTTGAAGTGGTGCGGGTTGACGGGGTGGGTCTCGAAGAACCAGTGCTGCACGGGTGTCAGCGGCACCGGCCCGGTCTCGGGCCGTTCGTCCCGGTGGTCCCCGGCGGTGCCGGCGGTGCGCGCCACCTCGGCGAGCCGGGAGACGGTCCTGAGCCGGAAGAGCTCCTTGACCGTCAGTTCCAGTCCGGCCTGCCGGGCGCGGGCGACCACCTGGGTGGAGAGGATCGAGTCGCCGCCGAGGTCGAAGAAGCCGTCGTGCACGCCGACCTGCTCGACGCCGAGGACGGTGCGGAAGACCTCCGCCAGGGACTCCTCCCGCCCGTTGCGCGGCGCCACATGCTCGGTCCGGGTGGCCACCGGCAGTTCGGCCAGGGCCTTGCGGTCCACCTTCCCGTGGACGGTCAGCGGCAGCTCGGCGAGCGTGGAGATGGTCGACGGGACCATGAACTCCGGTAGCGCGGAACCGAGTTCGTCGGCCAGTCGGCCGGGTTCGAGCTCGACGCCGGCGGCCGGCACGACGTAGCCGACGAGCTGCTTGCGCCCGCCGTGATCCAGGGCCAGGACGCACGCCTGGTCCACGCCGGACAGCCGGGCCAGCGCGGTCTCGATCTCGCCCAGCTCGATCCGGAATCCGCGGATCTTGACCTGGTCGTCGGTGCGCCCCCGGAAGTCGAGCTCCCCGCCGGGCAGCCAGGCGCCGAGGTCTCCGGTGCGGTACAGCCGGGCCTGCGGGTCGTCGCTGAAGGGGTGGCGGACGAAGCGCTGCGCGGTCAGCTCGGGGCGCCCGAGATAGCCCTTGGCCACCCCGCGACCGCCGATGTACAGCTCGCCGGTCACGCCGACGGGCACCGGCAGCAGCCGCTCGTCGAGGACGAAGACCTCGGCTCCCGGGATCGGCCTGCCGACGGACAGCCGGACGGCGTCCGCGGGGATCCCGCCCTCGAACAGGGCGGTGCCGACGGTGGCCTCGGTGGGCCCGTACCCGTTGACGAAGCGGTGCCGGACCGACCAGGCGCGGGCCAGCTCGACCGGGCAGCGGTCGCCCACCGCCAGGACGGTCGAGCCGGCGGCGAGGGCGTCCGGGTCCAGGGCCGCCAGCGCCGCGGGCGGCAGGCTCATCACCACCGGCTCGCCCTTCGCCAGCCGGCCGACCGACTCGGGGCCGATCGTGTCGGCTCCGCGCTCGGGCAGGCACAGCGTGGCGCCGGAGGTGAGCGCGACGAAGATCTCCCACACCGCGCCGTCGAAGCTGGGCGAGCAGAGCTGGAGCACCCGGCCGCCGACCCCGAGCCGGAACCGCTCGGCGGTGGTCGTGACCAGGTTGACCAGTCCGCGGTGCCCCAGCAGCACGCCCTTGGGGGTGCCGGTGGAGCCGGAGGTGTAGATGACGTACGCCAGCGCCTCCCCGGTCACCCGGGGTGTGGCGCCAGGCTCCGCGGCGGCCTCGCCGGGCCACGGCGCGTCCACGGCGACCGCGCGGGCGGCCAGGCCCGCGAAGTCGTCCAGCAGGGAGCGCTGGGTCAGGACGACGGGCGCCTCGGTCTCGGTGAGCATCAGCGCCCGCCGGGCGGCCGGGAAGTCCGCGTTCAACGGGAGGTAGGCGGAGCCGGTCTTCAGCGCGGCCAGGATGGCCACGATCTGCTCCGGGCCGCGGTCGAGGCAGACGCCCACGACCGAGCCGGGGGCCACCCCGAGCGCGGTCAGGCGGCGGGCCAACTCGCCCGCCTGCGCGTCCAGTTCGCCGTAGGTGAGCTGCCGATCGCCGCACTCCACGGCGATCGCGCCGGGGTGTTCGGCCGCGCGCCGGGCGATCAGCTCGTGCACGCCGGCGTCCTCGACGGCCGGGGCCGGGGTCCGGGCCCAGTCCTCGGTCAGCTGCCGGTACTCGTCGCCGGTCAGCAGCGGCAGCTCGTCCCAGGGGCGGCCGGGTTCGGCCGCGATCGAGCCGAGCAGCGTCACGAGGTGCCCGCACAGCCGCCGCACCGTGGCGGCGTCGTGCAGGTCGCCGCTGTACTCGACGTCCACGCCGAGCGTGCCGTCGGGCCGCTCCTCGTAGCCGAGGACCAGGTCGAAGCCGGTGCTGGCCTGGGGCAGCCGGTACTGCTCGACGGTCAGCCCGCTGAGCTCCAGCCGCGCCTCCGGGGCGTTCTGCAGGACGACCAGGACCTGCGCCAGCGGCATCCGGGCCGGGTCCCGCTCCGGCTGGACCGCGTCCACCACCTGCTCGAAGGGCACGTCCTCGTGCTGGAAGGCCTCCAGCACGGTCTCGCGGGTGCCCGCCAGCAGCTCGGTGAAGGACCGCCCGGGTTCGAGCCGGGCGCGCAGCACCAGGGTGTTCAGGAAGAAGCCGACGACATCCTCCAGGCCCGGGTGCTTGCGCCCGGCCACCGGGGTGCCGACCGCGAGGTCGGACTGGCCGCTCCAGCGTGCCAGCAGCACCTGGGTGGCGGCGGTCAGCGTCATGAACAGCGTGGCCCCGCACCGCCGGGACAGCGCGCGCAGCCCGTCGGCCACCTCGGCCGGCACCTCGACGGACTCCACGTCCCCGGCCGAGGTGCGCACGGCCGGCCGGGGCCGGTCGGCCGGCAGCTCCAGCGGCGCCAGGCCGGCCAGTTCCTCCTTCCAGTGGTCGAGCGAGCGCGCCAGCGCCTCCGGGGAGAGCTGGGCACGCTGCCAGACCGCGAAGTCGGCGTACTGCAGCGGTACGGGCGGCAGGTCGGCCGGCCGGCCCTCGCGGCCGGCCCGGTACAGCTCGCCGAGCTCCCGGGTGACGACGCTCATCGACCAGCCGTCGTGGTTGATGTGGTGCAGCGTCAGCACGAGGACGTGCTCCCGCTCGGCCAGGCGGACCAGCAGGGCCCGCAGCAGGGGGCCGGTGCGCAGGTCGAAGGGCCGGGAGAGGTCCCGGGCGACGGCGCGGTCCAGCTCCGCCTGCCGGCCGGCGTCGTCGAGGGCGCTCAGGTCGATCCGCTCGAAGGGCAGCTCGACCTCCTCGTGCGGGACCTGAACCGGCAGGCCGTCCACCGTGTCGAAGGTGGTGCGCAGCGCCTCGTGGCGCCGCACCACCCCGGCGAGGGCGTCCCGCAGCGCCCCGGCGTCGAGCTCGCCGGTCAGCCGCAGCCCGAAGCAGGAGTTGTAGCCGACCGCTTCCGGGTCCAACTCGCTGAGGAACCAGAGGCGTTGCTGGGAGAAGGACATCGGCAGCGGCTCGTCCCGGGGGGCCGCCGGGATGGCCGGTTCCTCGGCCGGCCCGGCGTCGGCCCCCTCGTCCGGCGCGGACGCCCCGGACATCCGGCGCAGCAGCTGCTCGCGCAGGTGCGCGGGCAGTGCGGCGATCCGGTCTTCGCGTGATGTGGTCACGGCTCAGGCCTTCCGTTCCGTGTCGGCGTCGCCCGCCCCGGCGTCCGCGGCCGCGGCCTTCTCCAGCTCCCGCAGCAGGGTCTCCTCGATCAGCTCGGCGAAGCCGGCGAGCGTCGGGGTGTCCAGCAGCTCGCGGAACGTCGGCCGGACGCCGAAGGCCCGCTTGATCTGGGAGAGCGTCTTCAGGCTGAGGATGGAGTGCCCGCCGAGGCTGAAGAAGTTGTCGTGGGCGCCGACCCGGTCCACCTCCAGGACGTCGGCCCAGATCTTCGCCAGCGCCTTCTCGGTGTCGGTCCGCGGCTCCACGTAGCCGGAGCCCTCGGCCTGCGGCGTGCCCGTCTCCAGCAGGGCCTTGCGGTCCACCTTGCCGTTGGGGTTGAGGGGGAACTGCGCCAGCGGCACCAGCACGGGCGGCACCATGTAGTCCGGCAGCCGCTCGGCGAGGTGGCCCGTCACCGCCTCGGCGTCGAAGGCCGCCGGGTCGGCGACCCGGACGTAGCCCGCCAGGCGCCTGGCCTCGCCCTCGCCGAGGACGGCGACGACCGCCTCCTCGACGCCGGGGTGGCCGGCCAGCGCGTACTCGATCTCACCCGGCTCGATGCGGTAGCCGCGCAGCTTGATCTGGTGGTCCAGGCGGCCCAGGTACTCCAGCGTGCCGTCGGGCAGCCGGCGCACCCGGTCGCCGGTGCGGTACAGCCGCTCGCCGGAGCCGAACGGGGCGCGGACGAAGGCGCGTTCGGTCAGCTCGGGCCGGCCCAGGTACTCCCGGGCCAGTCCGGCGCCGGCCAGGCACAGCTCGCCGGGGGCTCCCACCGGGAGCAGCTTGAGCTCCTCGTCCAGGACGTAGGCCCGGGTGTTCTGCACGGGGAGGCCCAGCACCGGGCGGGTGCTGTCGGCGAGCCGGGTGATCACGGCGTCCACCGTGCACTCGGTCGGGCCGTAGAAGTTGAAGCTCACCAGCTCGGGGCGGGCCCGCAGCTGGTCCCACAGCGCCTGGCCGATCGGCTCGCCGCCCAGCGCCAGTCCGCGCAGCCGCAGCCCGGGCCGCTCCAGCAGGCCGGTGTCGAACAGCTGCTGGACGTAGGACGGGGTGGTCTGCAGGAACTCGACGCCGTGCTCGACGACGTAGTCGGCGAGGGCCTGGGCGTCCCGGCGGGTGGTGTCGTCGACGATGTGCAGCTCGTTGCCGTCGACCAGCCACAGCACGGGGTTCCAGGAGGCGTCGAAGGACGCCGGGGCCAGGTGCGCCACCCGGACCGGCCGGCCCTGCGCGGTCTCCCGGACCGGGCCGAAGACGGTGCGCCGGTGGCTGTCCAGCAGGTTGGCCAGGCTCCGGTGCTCGACCACCACGCCCTTGGGGCGCCCGGTCGAACCGGAGGTGTGGATGACGTACGCGGCGTCGTCCGGGGAGACGGCGCTCGTGGGCGCGGTGCCGGGCCGGGCCGCGATCGCCTCCCGCTCCTCGTCCAGGGTCACCACCGCGGCGCCCCGCGGCAGCCGCTCGCGCAGCGCGGCGTGGGTGATCACGACGGGGGCCGCGGTGTCCTCCAGCAGCAGCGCCAGCCGCTCGGCGGGCGCGGCCGGGTCGACCGGCGAGTAGGTGCCGCCGGCCTTGAGCACCGCCAGCAGCGCGGTGACCAGGTCCGTGCCGCGCTCCAGCAGCACCGCCACCGGGGTCTGGGCGCCGACGCCCCGCTCGGCCAGGTGGTGCGCCAACCGGTTGGCGGCGGCGTCGAGTTCGGCGAAGGTCAGCCGGCCCTCGCGGTCGGCGACGGCGACGGCCTGCGGGGTGCGCTCGGCCTGCTCGGCGAACTGCAGGTGCACCGGGCGGTCGTCGAAGGCGATCCGCGGGCCCTGGTGCGCGGTGATGGCCTCCTGCCGGTGCTCGGCGCTGAGCTCGCCGAGCCGGCCGAGGGTGCGCTCCGGCTCGCGGGCGATCTCCTCCAGCACGGCCCGCAGGTCGTTCAGGACGCGCTCGGCGGTCTCCGGCTCGAACAGCACCGGGTCGTAGGCGAGCCGGAAGGCCAGCCGCCCGGCCGGGAACACCGCCAGCACCATCGGGAAGTTGGTGAACTCCATGGCCTGCGGGTCCCGCAGGCTCACCCCGTACTCGGCGCCCATCTCGCCCTCGTACGGGTAGTTCTCGACGACGATGTAGCTGTCGTACAGGCTGGTGCCGGCCTGGACCTGGGCCCAGCCGCGGATCTGCGACAGCGACACGAACTCGTGACTGCGCGCCTCGGTCTGCTCCCGCTGCAGTTCGGCCAGCCAGTCCAGCAGCCGGCTCTCGGGGGTGACCCGGGTGCGCACCGGGATGTTGTTGATGAAGATGCCGGCGATCGTCTCGACGCCGGGCAGGTCGGCGGGCCGTCCGGACACCGCCGAGCCGAAGCACACGTCGGTGCGCCCCGAGTAGCGGGACAGCAGCAGCGCCCAGGCGCCCTGCGCGAGCGTGTTGACGGTCAGCCGGTGGCGCTTGATCAGCTCGGCGAGGAGGTCGGAGGTCTCCTGTTCGAACTGGAAGGAGATCCGCGCCCGCGACCCGGTCCACTCGGTGCCCGGCAGGTCGTGGTCGACCGGCAGCGGGGTCGGTTCGGTGTGGCCCTCCAGGACGCCGCGCCAGTGCCGCTCGGCGGCCCTCGGGTCCTGCCGGTCCAGCCAGGCCACGTAGTCCCGGAAGGGCCGGCGGGCCGGCAGCGGGCCGTCCTTGAGGCCGCGCACCCGCAGGTAGTGCTCCAGCAGCTCGGCCAGCAGGTCCGCGCTGCTCCAGCCGTCCAGCAGCACGTGGTGCGAGGTCCACACGGTGCGCACGCTGCGCTCGGTCTCGGCGATCAGGACGACCCGGGAGAGCGGCGCGACCGTGAGGTCCATGGAGCGCGCCCGCTCCTCGTCGAGGAGCCGCTCGAAGCTCTCGGCCCGCTCGGCCTCGGTGAGGCCCGTCCAGTCCAGGAGCTGCACCGGCATCCGGACGTCGTGGTACACCACCTGCAGCGGGTCGTCCACGTTCTCCCAGACGGCGGCGGTGCGCAGGATCGCGTTGCGGTCGGTGAGCAGCTGCCAGGCCTCGGCCAGCGCGTTCAGGTCGTCGACGCCGTCCAGGACGAACGACAGGTGGCCCAGGTAGATGCTCTCGCCGGGCTCGCTGAGGCTGTGGAACAGCAGCCCGCCCTGCATGGGCGTCAGCGGGTAGAGGTCGTCGATGCGGCCGCCGTGCGCGGTGAGCTGGTCCAGGGTCGTCTGGTCCACCTTGGCCAGCGGGAAGTCCGAGGGCGTGGCGCCGCCCGTCCCGGCCTCGGCGCAGTGCGCGACGATGCCGCGCAGCGCGGCGACCAGCCGCTCGCCGAACCGCTCGACGGTCGCGGTGTCGTGCACGGCCGAGGAGTGGTACAGGCTGATCTCCAGCCGGCCGGCCCTGACCTGGGCGACGACGTCCAGGAGGTACTCCAGGGTCTCCTCGGGCGCCTGCTCGGTGCCGAAGCCCAGCCGGGCGCCGCGGACGAGTCCGCCGTCGGCGGCCGGCTCGTCCTCCTGGCCCAGGTAGTTGAAGCACACCTGCGCCGACGGGGCCTCGGCGAGGATCTCGGCCGGCGAGCCGGCCGGGCTCAGGTGGCGCAGCGCGCCGTAGCCGATGCCGCGCCCCGGTACGGCGCGCAGCTGCTCCTTGACCTGCTTCAGCCGCTCGCCCCAGTCCGCGCCGGACGGGGTGAGGGCCACCGGGAAGGCGCTGGTGAACCAGCCGGCCGTGCGACTGGTGTCGACGTCGTCGAAGAGGTCCTCGCGGCCGTGGCCCTCCAGGTCGAACAGCACGCTCCCGCGGCCGGTCCAGTCGGCCAGCGCGGTGCCGAGCGCGGTGAGCAGGACGTCGTTGACCTGGGTGCGGTAGGTCGCCGGGACGTCGTGCAGCAGCGCCCGGGTGTCCTCCTCGCCGACGGTCACCCGCACCTCGCCCGCCGAGGCGATCGTCGCCTCGCCGGGGCGGTCGACCGGCAGGGCCGCCTCGGCCCGGCGGCCGGTGGCCACCCAGTGGTCGAGCTCGCCGTCGAAGCCGCCCGCCGCGGTGTGCTCGGACAGCCGCAGCGCCCAGTCGCGGAAGGAGGTGGTGCGCTCGCCCAGGTCGACCGTCCGGCCCGCCGCGGCCTGCGCGTAGGCGGTCTCCAGGTCGGTGAGCAGCAGCTGCCAGGACACCGCGTCGACCACGAGGTGGTGGGCGGTCAGGAAGAGCTGGTGGTCGCGGCCCTCGCCGGGGTGGAAGAGCACCGCGGCGACCGGGCGGCCGGCGGCGAGGTCGAAGCCGGCCTGGGCGGCGGTCGCGGCCCGGTGCATCTCCTCCTCGGGCGCGTCGTGCCCGGCCAGGTCGACCTCCTCCAGCGGCCAGCCGGCGCCCGGGGCGGTCACCTCCTGCTGCCACCGCCCGTACGCGCTGGTGTAGCGGGCGCGCAGCTGGTCGTGGTGGTCGAGCAGGGCGTCGAGGGCGCGGCGCAGCGCGGCGGTGTCCGGCGCCCCGGAGAGGGTGACGAGCACCGACATGGTGGAGTGATGGGGCGCGACCCGGTGGCGGTCGAAGAAGGTGCGCTGGATCGGGGTCAGCGGTACCCGGCCCACCGCCGGCTCGGAGCGCCGGGTCTCGACGGTCTTCCCGGCCGGGTCGGCGGCGGTCGTCGCGAACGCCAGCTCGGCGACCGTCTGATGGGCGAACAAGTCCTTGGACGACAATGTGATCCCCTTCTGCCGTGCTCGGGTCACGACTTGGATGCTCAGGATGGAGTCGCCGCCGAGGTCGAAGAAGTTGTCCTCGACCCCGACCCGGTCGACCCGGAGGACTTGGGCCCAGACCTCGGCGAGGGCCTCCTCCACGGGGTTGCGCGGTGCCAGGTGCCCGCTGCCGCGCGCCGCCTCCGGGGCCGGGGCGGGCAGGGCACGGCGGTCGACCTTGCCGTTGCTGTTCAGCGGCAGTGCGGCCAGTTCGACGAGCACCGCGGGCACCATGTAGCGCGGCAGCACGTCCTCCAGGTGGGCGCGCAGCTCGGCGGCGGCGAACGGGTGTCCCGCCGCGGTCACGGCGTAGCCGACCAGCCGGGCCGGGGTGCCGCCGTCGGTGCGCGCGGCGACCACCGCGTCGGCCACCGCGGGGTGGCGCCGCAGGGCGGCCTCGACCTCGGCCAGTTCGATCCGGAAGCCCCTGATCTTGACCTGGTCGTCGGCCCGGCCGGCGAACTCGATGTCGCCGTCGGCCCGGCGCCGGACCATGTCGCCGGTGCGGTACAGCCGGGCTCCGGGCTCGGCCGAGAAGGGGTCGGGCAGGAACCGCTCCTCGGTCAGCTCGGGCCGGTTCAGGTAGCCCCGGGCCACGCCGGGGCCGCCCAGGTACAGCTCGCCGACCACGCCGGCCGGCACCGGCCGGCCCGCCTCGTCGAGGACGTAGGTGCGCACGCCGGGGATCGCCTGCCCGACCGGTACGCCGGGGCCGTCCGGCAGCCGGTCCGCGTGCACGACGTACGCGCAGGACTCGACGGTGGCCTCGGTGACGCCGTAGGAGTTGAGGACGACGGTGCCCTCGGCCGTCTGCGCGAGCAGCCGGCGGCAGTCCTGGGTGCGCCAGTTGTCGGAGCCGACGGCGAGGAAGCGCAGCGGCGGCAGTCCGGTGCCGCGCCGCTCGGCCTCCTCGACCAGCGCGTTGGCCAGGGAGGGGACGGTCTCCAGGTGGGTGACCCGGGCGCTGTGCATCAGGTCCAGCAGCTGCCCGGGCTCGGTGGTGGCCTCGGCGGGCGCGATGACCAGCGCGCCGCCGTGGCAGAGCACGTGCGCCAGGTCGGAGACGAACACGTCGAAGGACATGCTGGCGACGTTGAGCTGGCGGGCGGGCGGTTCCTCCCCGGTCCGGTACACCAGCTTCCAGGACTCGGCGGCGAACGCCACGCTGCGGTGCTCGACCAGGACGCCCTTGGGCCGCCCGGTGGAGCCGGAGGTGTAGATCAGGTAGGCGGGGTGGCCGGGGGTGACGCCGGAGTCCGGGGTCCGGGCGGGGAGCCGGGCGATCCGCGGCCACTCCTCGTCCAGGCGCAGCAGCGGCACCTCGCCGGGGATCCGGCCGGCCACCGCGGACTGGGTGATCACCAGGGCGGCGGCGCTGTCGGCCAGGACGTACTCCAGCCGGTCGGCGGGGTGGGCCGGGTCCAGCGGCAGGTAGGCGCCGCCGGCCTTGAGCACGCCGAGCAGGGCGACGACCATGTGCAGCCCGCGCTCCACGCAGATCGCGACGACCGAGCCGGCGCCCACGCCGCGCGCGGCGAGCTCCTGGGCCAGCCGGTCCGCCATCTCGTCCAGTTCGGCGTAGCTCAGCGTGGCTCCGCCGAAGACCACCGCGTCGTTGTCCGGGACGCGCCGGGCCTGCCGGGCGATCAGCTGGTGCAGGCAGGTGTCGCGGTCGAAGGGCAGCGTCGATCCGCTCAGACCGCCGAGCAGCAGCTCCCGTTCCCGCTCGGGGAGCATCGGCAGCTCCGCCACGGTCCGGTCCGGTCCGTGGGCCATGCCGCGCAGCAGCTCGGCCAGGTGATCGGCCATCCGCGACACCCGCTCGCCGTCGAACAGGGCGGCGTCGTAGGCGAGTTGGAGGGCGAGGCGGTCCCCGTCGAGGTAGGCGGTCAGGTCCAGCGGGTAGCTGGTGGTGTCCACCGCGGTGACGCCGGTGACGGCCAGTCCGTGCTCGGCCGCGGCCTGCCCGTTGCCCGGGTAGTTCTCGAAGACCACGATGCTGTCGAAGAGCCGGGTGCCGCGCGGGAGTTCGGAGGCGGCCTGCACCTGGGTCAGCGGTGAGTACTCGTAGCCGCGGGCCTCGACCTGCTCGTCCTGGAGCTGCCGCAGCCAGGCCAGCACGTCCTGGTCCCTGGCCGCCCGGGTGCGCACCGGAATGGTGTTGAGGAAGTTGCCGACCATCTCCGACACGCCGGGCAGGTCGGCCGGGCGCCCCGCGACGGTGGAGCCGAAGCAGACGTCCTCCTCGCCGCTGTAGCGGGACAGCAGCAGCGCCCAGGCGCCCTGCACCATGGTGTTGAGGGTGAGCCGGTGGCCGCGGGCGCGCTCGGAGAGCGCGGCGCAGTCCTCCGGCGCGAGCTCCACCCGGATCCGGTCGGCGGCCTCGGACTGGTGGCCCGGGGCGGGGCGGCGGTCGTAGGGCAGCGGGGTGGGCGAGGTCAGCCCGGCCAGCACCCGGCGCCAGTGCCCCTCGGCCGCGGCGGCGTCCTGGCGGGCGAGCCACTGGACGTAGTCGCGGAACGGGGGCCGGGCCCGGAGGGTGTCCTCGGGTACCGCCGTGCCGTCGGCGAGTGCCCGGTAGTGGGCGAAGAGGTCGCCGAGGATCCGGGAGATGCTCCAGCCGTCGAGGACGACGTGGTGGAAGGTCCACACCACCCGGGTGGCGTCGTCGGCCTCCCGGGCCAGCACCACGCGGCTCAGCGGGCCGGCCGCCAGGTCCAGCCCGGCGCGCCGCTCCTGCGCCGTCAACTCGGCGAGCAGGCGCGCCTGTTCCTTCTCGTCGAGGCCGCGCCAGTCGAGCGTCCGGACGTCCGGACGGACGTCGGAGCGGACGACCTGCAGGGGGCGGTCGACGCCCTCCCACACCAGGTGGGTGCGCAGGGCCGGGGTCGCCTCGACGACCCGCTGCCAGGCCGTGCCCAGCGCGTCGGTGTCGCCGGCGCCCTCCAGCAGGAAGGAGACGTGGTCGAGGTAGGCGCCGTCGGGTTCGGTGAGGGCGTGGAAGAGCATGCCGCTCTGCATGGGCGTGAGCGGGTAGACGTCCTCGACCCGGTCGCCGGATCCGACCAGGCGGTCCACGGCGGCCTGGTCGAGGCCGGCCAGCGGGAAGTCGGAGGGGGTGGCGCCGCCGACTCCCGGCCGCAGGCAGTGGCCGATCAGGGCGCGCACCGCGTCGACCAGTCCGTCGGCCAGGGCCCGCACGGTCGCCTCGTCGTGCACGTCGCTCGCGTAGTGGAGGGTGAACTCCAGTCGGCCGCCGCGTACTTCGCCGACGATGTCGAGCAGGTGCGGGCGCAGCTCGAGCGGGCTGTGGTCCCGGCCGAAGTCGAACTCGACGGCCGCGTACAGGCCGTCGTCGGCGACGTCCTGCCACTGCCCCAGGTAGTTGAAGCTGACGGCGGGGGCGCACTCGGGCAGCGCGGACGGGCCGTCGGCCGGGTAGCGCAGCCCGCCGTAGCCGATGCCGCGCTGCGGGACGGCCCGCAGGCCCTCCTTCACCGACTTGATCAGGTCGCCCGCGCCGGCCCCGTGCGGGGCGCTCAGCAGGACGGGGAAGATCGAGGTGAACCAGCCCGCGGTCCGCGAGACGTCGACCCCGTCGAGGATCTCCTCGCGGCCGTGCCCCTCCAGGTCGACGACCACCTGCTCCTCGCCGGTCCACCGGCACAGGGTCCGGCCGAGCGCGGCGAGCAGGATGTCGTTGACCTGGGTGCGGTAGACCGCCGGGACCTGCCGCAGCAGGGCGTCGGTGGCCTCGGCGTCCAGCCCGGCGCGCACCTCGCGCACCGCCGCCATGGTGTTCTCGCCGTCGCGGTCGACCGGCAGGGAGGCGGCCGGCAGGGCGGCCACCTGCCGCCAGTGGTCCGCTTCGGCGTCGAACCCGCCGTCCGCGACGTGCCCGGCCAGTCGGCGGGCCCAGTCGAGGAAGGAGGTGGTCTTGGCTCCCAGGTCCACCGGCCGGCCGGCCGCCGCCTGGGAGACCGCCCGCTCCAGGTCGTCCAGCAGGATCCGCCAGGACACCCCGTCGACGACCAGGTGGTGGACGGTCAGGAACAGCCGGGACGGCTCGTCCGGCGCGCCGGCGAACAGCACGGCGCGCAGCAGCGGCCCGTCCTCGATGTCCAGGCCGGCCTGGGCCTGTTCGGCCAGCGCGGCCTCGGCGTCGCGCCGCTCCCCGGCCGCCAGGTGGCCGAGGTCCACCCGCTCCAGGGCGATGTCCTCCCCCACCGGCAGGTTGACCTGGCGCAGGGCGGCGCCCCGGCCGGGGAAGCGCATCCGCAGCGCGTCGTGGTGCGTGACCACCGCGCGCAGCGCCTCGGCCAGCGCCCGCTCGTCGGTGCCCGGGGCGAGGGTGAGCAGCACCGACTGGTTGAAGTGGTGCGGGGCGCGGGTGTGGTGGGCGAAGAACCAGCGCTGCACGGGGGTGAGCGGCGCCTCCCCGGTGACCGGCGCGGTGTCGACCGCGGCGGTGACCGGGACGGCGGCCCGCGCCAGCTCCGCGACCGTCTGCCGGGCGAAGACGTCCTTGGAGGTGAGTTCCCACCCGGCCTGCCGGGCCTTGGCGACGACCTGGATGCTGAGGATGGAGTCCCCGCCGAGGTCGAAGAAGTTGTCGCGGGTGCCGACCCGCTCGATGCCGAGCACCTCGGTCCACACCCGGGCCAGGGCCTGCTCGGCCTCGCCGGCCGGGGCGGTGAAGTCGGCGCCGGGGGTGTGCTGTTCGGTGGGCACGGGCAGGGCCCGCCGGTCCAGCTTGCCGCTGGCGGTGAGCGGGAACTCGGCGAGGACGACGAGGGCGGAGGGCACCAGGTAGCCGGGCAGCCGGGACTCGGCGAAGGCGCGCAGCCCGGCCGGGTCGACCTGACCGCCGTCGGACTGCCGCACGTAGCCGACGAGTTGCTTGCGGCCGCCGTCCTGACGGACCGTCACCACGGCGGCGGAGACCGCCGGATGCTGTTCGAGGACGGACTCGATCTCGCCCGGTTCGATGCGGTAGCCGCGCACCTTGACCTGGTGGTCGGTGCGGCCCAGGAACTCCAGGGTGCCGTCGGAGCGCCAGCGCACCAGGTCACCGGTGCGGTAGAGGCGGGCCTGCGGGGTGTCGGAGTACGGGTCGGCGCAGAACCGTTCCTCGGTCAGCTCGGGCAGGTTGAGGTAGCCGCGGGCCACGCCCGGCCCGCCGATGTACAGCTCCCCGGGGACGCCGACCGGCACCCGCGCGCGGCGCTCGTCCAGGACGTGCACCGACGTGTTGGCGATGGGCCGGCCGATCGGGACGGGGGTGGTCCCGTCGCCCTCGACGACGTGGTGCCAGGTCGCGAAGGTGGTGGTCTCGGTGGGGCCGTAGCCGTTGACCAGGCGCTGCGGCGGCGCGGCCGCGAGGACCTGGGCCACCCGGCGCGGGTTGACGGCGTCCCCGCCGAACAGCAGGTTGCGCAGCTTGCCGAAGGCGGCCGGGTCGACGGCCGCCACCTGGTCGAACAGCCCGGCGGTCAGCCACATGGTGGTGACGCCCAGCCGGTCGATCGCCGCAGTCAGCGCCCGGGCGTCCAGCAGGGTCTCCCGGTCCACCGGGACGATCCGGGCGCCGGCGGTCAGGGCGCCCCAGATCTCGAAGGTGGCGGCGTCGAAGGTGACGTCGGCGGCCTGGGCCACCACGTCGTCCGGGTGCAGCGGCGCGTAGTCGTTGCCGCTGACCAGCCGGACGATCGAGCGGTGCTCGACGACGACGCCCTTCGGCGTGCCGGTGGAGCCGGAGGTGTACAGCACGTACGCCGCGTCGCCGGGGCCGACGGCCACCCCGGGGTCGTCCTGCGGGAGGGCGGCGATCGCCTCGGCCTCCTCGTCCAGCAGGACGGTGCCGGTGCGGCCGGCGGGCAGCCGGCCGGCGAGGTCCCGGTCGGTGAGGCACAGCGGTGCCCGGGTGTCGTCCAGGATGTGCGCCAGCCGCTCGGCCGGGTGGTCCGGGTCCAGCGGCACGTAGGCGCAGCCCGCCTTGAGGACGGCCAGCAGTGCCACGTAGAAGTCGGCGCCGCGCGGCAGGCAGACCGCGACGTGGCCGCCGGGCTCGGCGCCGCGGGCCACGAGGTGGCGGGCGAGCCGGTTGGCGCGCTCCTCCAGCTCGCGGTAGGACAGCCGGCCGGCCGGGCCGTCGACGGCGACGGCGTCGGGGCCGCTCCGGGCCCGGTCGGCGACGAGGCCGTGCACGGTGGCGTCGGCCGGGTACGGGATCCGGTTGTCGCCCCACTCGCGGGCGAGGAGGTGGTCCTCCTCGGCGGTCAGCAGCGGGAGGTCCCCGACTGGGCGGGCCGGGTCGGCGGCGATACCGGCGAGGAGTTCGCCGAGGTGCCCGGTGAAGCGGGCCATCGTCCCGGCGTCGAACAGGTCGGTGTTGTACTCGACGGTGCCGGTCAGCTCCCCTGAGGCGGTCTCGGCGAACTCCAGCGTCAGGTCGAAGATCGAGGACACCGACGGCGGCCGGAACTCCGTCACGTCCAGGCCGGGCAGCTCGACCTCCCCCGCGGGGGTGTTCTGCAGGACGACCGCGGCCTGCACCAGCGGGGTGCGGCTCGGGTCCCGCTCGATGCGCAGCGCGTCCACCAGCCGGTCGAAGGGCAGGTCCTGGTGGGCGAGGGCGTCCCACACGGTGTCGGTGACCCGGCCCAGGAACTCGGTGAAGGGCAGGTCGGCGTCCACCTCCGAGCGCAGCACCAGGGTGTTGACGAAGAAGCCGACCAGCGGCTCCAGTTCGCTGCGCTCCCGCCCCATGGAGACGGTGCCGACGGCGATGTCCCGCTGCCGGGAGTAGCGCGCCAGCAGCACCTGGGTGGCGGCCACCAGCACCGAGAACAGGGTGCCGTCGTGCCGCTTCCCGAGGTCGGCCAGGGCCCGGCCGACCTCGGCCGGGACGCGGAACGGCGCCAGCGCCCCGTTGGTGGTGCGGACGGCGGGCCGGGGCCGGTCGGTGGGCAGCTCCAGCGGCTCGACGTCCGCCAGGGCGCCCTTCCAGTAGGCGAGTTCGGACTCCAGCCGATCGTCGGTCAGCTGCTCGCGCTGCCAGGCGGCGTAGTCGCGGTAGCGCGCCGGCAGCGGCGGCAGCCCGCCGTCCCGGCCCTGCGCCGCGTCCGCGTAGAACACGCCCAGCTCGCGGGCGAACACGCCCTTGGACCAGCCGTCGGCGGCGATGTGGTGCATGTTGACCAGCAGGGTGTGCTCGGTGGCGCCCAGGCGCAGCAGCACGGCCCGCAGCAGCGGCCCCTCGACGAGGTCGAAGGGGCGGCCCAGTTCGGCCCGCAGCAGGTCGTCCGCCCGCGCCGGCCGGTCCCGCTCGGGCAGGTCCGTCAGGTCCCGCACGTCGAGGTCGACCGGGGCGGCGGGGCGCACCACCTGCCGCGGCCGGCCGTCGACGACGGCGAAGGTGGTGCGCAGCGGCTCGTGGCGCTCGACGAGCCGGCCGAGCGCGGCGGTGAGGGCCGCGGTGTCCAGCTCGCCGCGCAGGTGCAGCCCGACGGCCGAGTTGTACTCGATGCCGCCGGACTCGTAGCGGTCGAGGAACCACAGCCGCTCCTGCCCGAAGGAGAGCGGGGCGGGCAGGTCGTCGTCGACGGGCCGGAGGGTGTCGGTCCGCTCCTGCGCCGCGCCCGCCCGGTCGTTCAGCCGCTGCTCCAGCAGCGCGTCGAGGGCGGCGTCGTCCATGAGGTCGAAGTCGTCCGGTTCGGGTGCACCGGCGGTCTGGTCGTACATGTCATTCCCCTCGGGCGCTGGTGCGGGTGGCGGCGTCCGGCTCGGGCCGGCGCAGCTGGGCGCGGGCCTTGGTGCGGACCACGCCGGCCAGGTCGGCGACGTTCCGTGCGGTGAAGACCTCGCGCACCGAGACGGTGACGCCGAAGACCTCGCGGATGCGGGAGACGGTCAGCAGGGTGAGGACGGAGCTGGCGCCCAGGGCGGCCAGGTCGTCCAGGACGCCGATCCGCTCGGTGTCCAGGACCTCCTCCCAGACGGCGGTCAGCGCCCGTTCCACCGCGTTGCGGGGCGCGGTGTAGGTGCGCCGGTGGCCGGGCCTGGCGGACGGCTTGGGCAGGGCGTTGCGGTCGATCTTGCCGCTGGTGGTCTCCGGGAAGGCCGCCAGGACGAGCAGGTGCGCCGGGACCATGTACTCGGGCAGGTCGGCGGCGAGCTTCTCCCGCAGCTGCTCGGGGTCGGGTTCGCCGGCGCCGTCCGGCACGACGTACCCGGTCAGCACCGCGGACCCGGAGCCGCCGGTCTCGGCCACCACCGCGGCCTTGGCCACGCCGGGCAGCCGCAGCAGGGCGGTCTCCACCTCGCCCAGTTCGATGCGGTAGCCGCGGACCTTGACCTGGTTGTCCAGGCGTCCCATGAAGTCCAGTTCGCCGTCGGGCAGCCAGCGCACGAGGTCGCCCGTGCGGTACAGCCGTTCTCCCGGCGCGAACGCGGTGTGGACGAAGCGTTCGGCGGTCAGCTCCGGCCGGTTGAGGTAGCCGCGGGCCACGCCGAGGCCGCCGACGTACAGTTCGCCGGGCACGCCGACCGGCACCGGGCGCTGGTGCTCGTCGAGCACGTAGGTGCGGGTCCCGGCGATGGCCGAGCCGATGGACGGCAGCCGTTCGTCACTGGCGTCCCCGCGCTCGCGCAGCACGGCCGCCGTGGTCAGCACCGTGGTCTCGGTCGGGCCGTAGTGGTTGACCAGCGTGAACGGGGCGTCCGCGGGCAGCCGGCGGCGGACCACGTCCGCGCCGGTGAGCATGTAGCGCAGCGCTCCCCGGTAGACGCCGGGCTGGTCCAGCACGGATTCCAGCCGCGGCGCCGGGACGACGGCGAGCGTGATCCGGTTGGCCACGATCCACTCGGTGAGCAGGTAGGGGTCGTCGAGCGCCTCGTCGGGGACGAACCACAGGCCGGCCCCGGCGGAGAGGTTGGCCCACTGCTCCAGCACGGTCGGGTCGAAGCCCGGCGCGACCAGCTGCGAGGCCCGGTCCTCCGGTCCCACCCGGTAGTGCTCGTGGTACCACCGCATCAGGTTCAGCACGTTGCCGTGCTCGATCTGCACGCCCTTGGGCCGGCCCGTGGAGCCCGAGGTGTAGAACACGTACGCGAGGTCGCCGCGGCCGGTGCGGACCTCGGGCGGTCCGCCCGCGTCCTGGCCGTCGTCGTCCTCGACGTACAGCACCAGGCCGTCCTCGGGCACCGGGCCGTCGGCGAGCTCCCGCTGGGTGACGACGACGCGCACGGCGGCGTCGCGCAGGATGTAGTCGGCCCGGTCCGCCGGGACGGCCGGGTCCAGCGGCAGCGCGGCGGCGCCCGCCTTGAGGACGGCCAGCTGGCCGACGGTCATCTCCGGGCCGCGGCGGGTGCGCACGGCGACGACGCTGCCCGGGCGGACCCCCCACCGCACCAGGCGGTGGGCGAGCGAGTCGGCCCACGCGTGCAGTTCCTCGAAGGTGAGGGTGCGGTCGCCGGACACCACGGCGGTCGCCCCCGGGCGCAGCCGGACCTGCTCGGCCAGCATCGCGGGCACGCTCGGGTGGTCGCGCCCGGCGGGCGGGGCCGCGGGGCCGCTCCACCGCTCGGTGACCAGCCGCCGCTCCTCCTCCGTCATCAGCGGCAGCTCGCCCAGCGTGCGGTGCGCGCCGGAGGAGAGCCCCGCCAGCAGCACCAGCACGTGCTCGGCCATCCGCTCGGCGGTGGTGCGGTCGAACAGGTCGGTGTTGTACTCCAGCCGGCAGGACAGCTCGCCGTCCCGCTCCTCGAACTCGAAGCCCAGGTCGAACATGGCGTTGATCCTGGGCAGCCGGACCTCCTCGGCCCGCAGCCCGCGCGACTCGACGGCCTGCACCCGCTTGAGCGTCACCCCCGCCTGGAACAGCGGGGTGCGGCCCGGGTCCCGCTCCGGCTGCAGCTCCTCGACCAGCCGGTCGAACGGCAGTTCCTGGTGGGTCAGGGCCTCCAGCACGGTGCGCCGGGTCCCGGCCAGGAATTCCCCGACCGTCGCCTCCGGGCGGACCTCGCCGCGCAGGACGAGGGTGTTGACGAAGTAGCCCAGCACGTTCTCCAGTTCGACCCGGTCGCGGCCGGAGACGATCGTGCCGACCGCCACGTCCCGCTGGCGGGCGTAGCGGGACAGCAGCAGCTGGACGGCCGCCACCAGCGTGCCGAACAGCGTGGTGGGCTGCTCCCGGCACAACTCGGCGAGCCGCTCGGAGAGTTCGGCGGGGACGGTGAACACGTGCTGGTCGCCGGCCGTGGTACGGACCTGCGGGCGGGGCCGGTCGGTCGGCAGCTCCAGCGGGCCGACGCCGGCCAACTGGCGCCGCCAGTAGGCCAGGTCCTCGCGCGGTCCGGCGCCGCTGCGCCGCTCCTCCTCGGCCCGCTGCCACACGGCGTAGTCCGCGTACCGCACCGGCAGCGGGGCCAGGGCCGCCGGCTCGCCGGTCGCGGCCTGCTCGTACAGGGCGCAGAACTCCCGCGCCAGCACGTCCTTGGACCAGCCGTCGGTGACGATGTGGTGCATGTCCAGCAGCAGCAGGTGCTCCCGCTCGGACAGCCGCACCAGCACCACCCGCAGCAGCGGCCCGCGGCGCAGGTCGAAGGGGCGGGCGGCGTGCTCGCGCAGCAGGGCGTCGAGCTCCCGGTCGCGCTCGGCGGCCGGGCGCGCGGACAGGTCCAGGTGCCGCACCGGCACCTGCGCGGTGTCGTGCACCCGCTGGCTCGCCCGGCCGTCGACGACGTCGAAGGTGGTGCGCAGCGCCTCGTGGCGGGCCACCAGCCCGCGCAGCGCCTCCTCGGCGCCCGCGGCGTCCAGCTCGCCGGTCAGCCGCAGGGCCAGCGGCGAGTTGTACTCGATGCCGCCCGGTTCGAACTCGTGCAGGAACCAGAGCCGCTGCTGTCCGTACGACAGCGGCAGCGGCCCGTCGAGGTCGGCCGTGCGCACCGGGCCGCCGCCGGTGCCGGAGCCGCCGAGGCGCTGGGCGAGGGCGGCCACGGTCGGGGCCTCGAAGAGGGTGCGGACGGACACCTCGTCGTCCAGCGCGGCCCGGATCCGGCTGACCAGCCGGGTGGCGAGCAGGGAGTGCCCGCCGAGGTCGAAGAAGCTGTCGTCGATGCCGATCCCGTCGACTCCCAGCACCTCGCAGAACAGCGCGTGCAGCTGCTCCTCCCGGGCGACGCGGGGTGCGCGCCGGGCCGTGGTCGGACCGAGCGCGGGCACCGGCAGCGCGGCCCGGTCGGCCTTGCCGTTGGGGGTCAGCGGCAGCTCCGTCAGCGGGACGACGGCGGCCGGGACCATGTAGTCGGGCAGCGCGGTCGCCAGGTGCTCGCGCAGCCGGGCCGGGTCGGGCTGCCGGCCGGCGGCCGCGACGGCGTAGGCCACCAGCCGTACGTCGCCCGGGCGGAGCTCCTTGGCCACCACGACGGCCTGGGCCACGTCGGCGTGCCGTTCCAGGACGGCCTCGATCTCGCCGAGTTCGATCCGGAAGCCGCGGACCTTGACCTGGTGGTCGCCGCGGCCGAGGAACTCCAGGTTGCCGTCGGCGCCCCAGCGGGCCACGTCGCCGGTGCGGTAGAGGCGCGCGCCGGGCTCGCCGGCGAAGGGGTCCGCGACGAAGCGCTCCGCGGTGAGGCCGGGGCGGCCCAGGTAGCCGTGGGCGACGCCGGCCCCGCCGATGTACAGGTCGCCGGCCACGCCGACCGGCACCGGCCGCAGCGCCGCGTCCAGGACGTGGACCCGGGTGTTGGCGACGGGCCGGCCGATGGTCGGGGCGCCGGGGCGGTCGTCGAGCCGGGCGGCGGTGGACCAGATGGTGGTCTCCGTCGGGCCGTAGAGGTTGACGACCTCGGTGCCCAGCTCCCGCATCGTCCGCGCGAGGGCGGCGGGCAGCGCCTCGCCGCCGACGGCCATCCGCAGTCCGCGCGCGGCCTCGGGCTGCTGCTCGCACAGCGCCTGCCACAGGCTGGGGGTGGCCTGCACGACGGTGGTGCCGGTGCCGGTGATCAGCTCGGCCAGGGCCCGCGGGTCGCGGGCGGTCTCGCGGTCGGCGAGCACCAGGGTGGCCCCGTGGGCCAGCGGCAGGTACAGCTCCAGGGCGGCGATGTCGAAGGCGATGGTGGTGACGGCCGTCCACACGTCGGCGGGGCCGAGCGGCAGCAGGTCGGCCATGGTGGACAGGAAGTTGGCCAGGGCCCGGCGGCCGACGACGACGCCCTTGGGCCGGCCGGTGGAGCCGGAGGTGTGGATGACGTACGCGGCCTGGTCGACGCCCGCCAGGGTGCGGCGCGCCGGCTCGACCGGCGGGGTGTCCGGCAGCGCGGCGAGTGCGCGCGCGGTGTCCGGCTCGTCCAGCAGGAGCAGCCGGGCCGGGTCGCCGGCGAGCCGTCCCGCGGCGCCGCGCTCGGTGACGACGGCGACGGGCGCGGTGTCGGACAGCACGTGGGCGATGCGCTCGGCCGGGTACTCCGGGTCGATGGGCACGTACGCCGCGCCGGTCTTGGAGACCGCGATCAGGGACGCCACCAGATCGGTGCCGCGGGGCAGCGCGAGGGCGACGAAGGCGCCGGGGGCGGCGCCCCGGTCGGCCAGGGCCCGGGCGAGCCGGTTGGCGCGGGCGTCCAGTTCGGCGTAGCTGGTGGTGCGACCGGCGTGCACCACGGCCGGTGCCTGCGGGCAGGCGCGCGCCCGTTCCTCGAAGAGGTCGGCGACGGTGCGGTCCGGCACCGGCCGGGCGGTGGCGTTCCACTCGGTCAGCACCCGCTCGCGCTCGGCGTCGTCCAGCACGTCGAAGCTGTCGAGCGCCCGCTCGGGGGCGTCGACGGCCTCGGCGAGCAGCCGGGGGAAGGCCTCGGCGAGGCGGCGCGCGGTCGGCTCGTCGAACAGCTCGCGGCTGTACTCGACGAGGACGTCCAGGCCCTGCGGGGCGCCGTCCCGGTGCTCCGGCACCACCCGCACGTGGAGGTCGTACGGCGAGCTGGTGGCGGGCACGTCCTGGGGCCGCGCGGCGAGGTCGCCGAAGGCGTCCGGGGCGGGCACCGGCCGGGCGAGGTCGAGGACGACCTGGCACAGCGGGTGCCGGTTGAGCGCCCGGTCCGGGCGCAGCGCGTCGACCAGCCACGGGAAGGGCAGCGCGCCGTGGGCGCGGGCGGCGGCGGCCGTGGCCGCGCAGGCGCGCACCAGGTCGGCGAAGCTCCCGCCGTCCGGCACGGCGGTGCGCAGCACCACGGTGTTCTCCAGCGGGCCGACCACGGCCGCCTCGTCCTGGCCGCGGCCGCTGAGCGTGGTGCCCAGCGGCAGGTCGTCGCCCGCGCCGAAGCGGCGCAGCACGGCGGCGAACGCGGCGTGCAGGACGGCGAAGGAGTCGGTGCCGGTGCGGGCGGCCAGGTCCTCGACGGCCCGGTGGCCGTCGGCGTCCAGGCGCAGGCGCAGCCGGGCGCTGCGGTAGCCGGCGACGGCCGGGCGCGGGCGGTCGGCCGGCAGCTGGAGCTGTTCGGGCGCGCCGGCCAGGGCCCCGCGCCAGAACTCCAGTTCGGTCGTGGTGACCGGGGTCGGCCGTTCGACGGTGCCGAGCGCCTCGGCCTGCCGGGCCGCCGGCCCGGCGTACTGCACGGGCCGGTCCGGTGCGGGGCTCCCGCCGCGGGCGCGGGCGGCGTAGGCGTCGGCCAGGTCGTCCAGCAGGGGCCGCCAGGACGCCTCGTCCCCGGCGATGCGGTGCAGCACCAGCAGCAGGACGTGCTCGTCGGGGGCGAGCCGGAACACCTCGGCGCGCAGCGGAACGTCCCTGGTCAGGTCGAAGGGGCGGGCCGCCGCCTCCGCCAGCTCGCGGTCCAGCCCGTCCGGGTCGGCGGGGCGCACCGCCAGGTCGGCGAACGGCTCCCGCGCGGGGCGCGGCTCCGGCCGGCAGCGGCCGTCCTGCTCGGTGTGGACGGTGCGCAGCAGGTCGTGACGGGCCAGCAGGTCGGCCAGCGCGGCTCTGAGCGCGGCCTGGTCGAGGGCGCCGACGAGCCTCGTGGCGCGGGCGAGCGTCTCTCCGGCACCGGATTCCTGGAGCCGGTTCAAGAACCACAGCCGCAGCTGGACGGGGGACAATCCGCCGGGCGTGGCGTCGGATTCCGGATAAACGCGCCGGGTGCTGTTCGTTCCTGTCACTTCCATACTCCACCGAATAAGTCGCGCGAGAAGGGAGGCAGCATTGATCAGAGAATTTCAGGGGCTGTTCACGGAGGAGTTCCCGATTCATTCCGCGTACGGCACGTCACGGCGCAGCACGCGTCCGGCGAACTGCAGGAGCGGGCCGTTCCCGGGGGCCGGGTGCGGCAGGAACCGGCCGGCGTACGGGGCTTCCGGGAGATCGGTCCGGTGGGCCGAGAAGCGGCCCCGGTCGTCGAGGTCGAGCCGGTAGCGCGCCCCGGTGTCGTCGTCGAGGTGGAGCGGTCCGCCGGCGGCGCCGGTGACGCGGTAGACCAGGGTGCCGTTGGCCCAGGTGCCGGTCAGGTCCGGTCCGCCGGGGGCGGCGGCCGGGCCCGGCCCGGGCTGTCCGGACGGGGGCGAGCCGACGTCCCGGCCCCGGGCGCGCAGCCCGTCGGTGAGCTCGCGCCACAGGGCGAGCCCGGCCGTGGAGTCGGTGACCAGGGCCAGCACGGTGCCGTCGGCCGGCTGGATCCGCAGGTTGCAGGTGGTGCCGCCGCCCATCGCGTCCAGGCCGAGCCACGGCCGGTCCGGGTCGCCGTACCGGGCCCAGCCCAGGCCGAAGCCGTCGGCGAGCCCGTACGGTTCGGCGCCCGGCGCGGGGCCCCGCATCGCCGCGACGCCCTCCTCGTCGAGCAGCGCGTCGTGCGCGGCGTCGCGCACCGCGAGGT
Organism: Kitasatospora sp. NPDC036755; assembly: GCF_040636595.1. Taxonomy (NCBI): domain Bacteria; kingdom Bacillati; phylum Actinomycetota; class Actinomycetes; order Kitasatosporales; family Streptomycetaceae; genus Kitasatospora; species Kitasatospora sp. NPDC036755. Next base: position 31,214 of record NZ_JBEZUT010000002.1, on the reverse strand, counting down.
GCAACCGGGCGAAGGCGACCAGGTCCTCGACGGTGCCGGCCAGTGCCGCCGCCGGCGCCAGGGCCGCGGGGACGAGGACCTCCACCGGCACGGCGCCCGTCGCGGTGACGGCGTGGCCGACGGCCACGGACGGGTCGGCGGCGGTCTGCCCCGGCCCGGGCAGGTGGGCGGGGGTGATGCCGAGCGGGCGGAGCAGGAAGGTGTCCACGGCCTCGCGCCAGGTCAGTCCGGTCACGGACTCGATCAGCCGGCCGACGAGCGCGAAGCCCGCATTGGAGTAGGAGAAGGCGCTGCCCGGCGGGAAGAGCAGGTCGGGCTTTCCGGCGGCGGCCGTGAAGCCGCGCGGCGTCCACTCGTCGCCGTCCAGGTCACCGACCAGGCCGCTGGTGTGGCTCAGCAGGTGGCGCAGGGTCGCCGCCCCCAGACCGTTCGGCGCGGCCGCGAACTCCTCGCCGTACCGGGCGAGTTCGGCGTCCAGGTCGAGGTCGCCGTCGGCCACCAGCTGCATCGCCAGGGTGGCGGTGAACAGCTTGGTGACGGAGGCGAAGGGAAAGCGCAGCGCGGCCGCCTCCGGCCCGCCGACGTGGGCCGTCCGCACTCCCGTGTCGTCGAGCAGCGCGAGCTGGGCGTGCGGCACGCCGAAATCGGCGGCCATTCGATGGAATTCGGCGACAAGTCCCGGTGACACCAGGAACCCCCTCTACTCTGCTTTTCGCGACGGGCAGCAGACAGCCTGGAAAGCCGCGAATTCCACGGGATGCCATGGTCCGCGACTCGGGAAGATCGACTTGTTTCCCTGAAGGCTAGCACGGGGGTTTTCCGCCGGTCAGCGTCCTTAAGTCAACTGTGAAAAACGCTGGTTGGCATTCTGCGGTTGCCGGGGGCTACACACCGGAAGAGTGTCCGGAAGAGGAGATTCGTGTGGGGCCGATCACACGAGAAAAGCCCGTGGCGCGTCCGGACGGACGCGCCACGGGCCGTGACCGGGCCGGCGGGCGGCTATTCGCGCAAACCGATGCCCTCCACCGGGCGGGTCCGCAGCGCGAGCTTGGTCGGCACCAGGATCGCGCCGAGCCCGATGAGCGCGGTCACCGCGACGATCCCCAGGTACAGCAGCACGGGGAAGTGCGGCACCGGCGAGCCGGTCAGCCCCAGGCTCACCGTGACCAGCGGCAGCAGCGGCACCACGGTGCCGACCACCACCGCGATGGCCACCACCATCCCGGCCTCCACCCGCATCATCCGCACCACCTGGTCCCGCGGCGCGCCCACCAGGCGCAGCAGCGAGAACTCCCGCACCCGGCCCAGGGTCGCCAGGACGAGCGTGTTGGCGACCGAGATCGCCAGGTAGCCGAAGACCAGCGCCAGCGGCAGCGCGCTGGTCAGCACCGACGACGTGGCCTGGTCCTGCTGCGCGGCCGAGAGCCCGCCCTGGTCCAGGACCTTGAGGCCCGGGTACCGGCCGGACAGGCCGCGCAGCGCCTTGCCGACCTGCCCCTTGTCGGCGCCCGGCGCGGTCTTGACGAACACCGCGTCCTCCAGCTGGCGGGTGCTGTGCGCCAGCACCGTCTCCTGCGGGAGCGTCACGTCGCCGAAGCCGAGGCCCCGGTCGTACACCGCGACCACCGTGGGCTTGATCTCGGCCCCGTCCGGGAGGTTCAGCCGCACCCGGTCGCCCACGTGCGCGCCGAGCGTGGCGGCCGCGCCGCCGCTGATGGCCGCCACGTCGCCGCGCAGGTTGTCCAGGCTGCCCTCGGTGACGCCCAGGTCCATGGTCTTCGCCACCCCGTCGGGAGTGACGCCCTGCGCCTGGTACTTGAAGATCTCCGGGGAGTCGATGACCTTCCGGGAGCCGTGCACCTGGACCCGGATCACCCCCGTGGCCGCCGCGACCCCGGGGACGGCCGCGGCCTCCTTGACCACCCCGATCGGCGGCCCGCCGGGCCCGCCCTGCAGGGTGTACTCGGCGACGATGCCCGCCTCGGCCTGGTCCGAGGCCGCCGCCGAGGTCGTCGTCGGGATGCACAGCTGCACCAGGGCGAAGCCGATCGCCAGGGTGAGCGGCCCGATGCCGGCCGCCAGCCGGCGGGCGTTGGCCCGGGTGTTGGCGACCGCCAGGTAGCCGTGCGGGCCGGTGCGCCGGCGGACCGGCCCGGACATCAGCCGGCTGGCCATGCTCACCACCGGCGGCGCCAGCATCAGCACCGCGATGATCATGACGAGCCCGCCGGTGCCCGCGCCGGCCACCGCGAAGACGCTGCCGAAGAACAGCGGCAGCAGCGACGCCCCGACGCCGAGCAGGAACAGCAGCACACCGAAGAAGGCGCGGCCCCGGCCCAGCTTCGCCGGTTCGATCTGGGCCTCGCCCATCGCCTCCACCGGCTTGATCGCCACCGCCTTGCGGGCCACCCCGACGGCGGCCGCCTCGGCGGCGATCACCGACGCGACGACGGCGACGAAACAGGGGATCGGGCCGGCGGAGAACGCGAAGTCGCCGGGCACCATGCCGATCACGCTCAGCGCGCCCATCAGCACCTTGGCCACCAGGATGCCCGGCAGGCACCCGATCACCGACGCCACCAGGGAGATGATCAGGACCTCGGCCGCCATCATCTTGTAGATCTGGCGCGGAGTGGCCGCGACGGCCCGCAGCAGGGCCAGCTCCCGGCGGCGCTGGTGCACGTTGAGGGCGAGGGTGCTGGCCACGACGATCATCGCGATCAGCACGACCGTCGCCCCCAGCGAGCCCGCCAGCTCGACCAGGTTGGACTGGGCGGAGGCCACGTCGTGGAACTCCACCTGGCTGCGGTCCTCGCCCAGGTAGGTGTCGGCGCCGGACCCGGCCAGCTTCTTGTCGATCCGGTCCGCCACCTTGCCCGGGTCGGTGCCCGGCGCGACCAGCACCCCGACCGCGTCGATCTTGCCGGGGTGGCCGTAGAGCGTGGTCGCCTCGCCGTCGCTGAAGAACAGCGCCGCCGAGCGCAGCGGCCCGCCCTGGTCCTTCAGCGAGGCCACGCCGGTGACGGTGTACTCCCGCGCCTCCTGGGTGGTCGCCAGCCGCACCTTCTGCCCGGGCGAGACCTTCACCCGCTCGGCGAGCCGCGAGTCCAGCACCACCTCGCCCGCGCGCTGCGGCGCCTGCCCCTTGTCCAGCACGAAGGGGCCCAGCACCGAGCTGGACCAGCTGTGGCCGGCCGACGCCTGCTCACCGCCGCCGTCGTCCAGCCCGCCGTGCCCGTCCACCACCTCGGCGGGGAAGCTGACGTCCGGCACCGCCCGCTGGACGCCCTCGACGGAGGCCACCTTGTCGACCGCGTCGCTGTTCAGCGGCGCGGGCTGGAGCAGCGACTTCGACTTGGTCTTGCCGTCGGTGACCTTGAACGACTGCTTGCCGCCGACCACCACCGGGGCCCCGGCGTAGCGCTGGGTCGCCACCCCCGAGCCGAGGCCCGACTGCAGCAGGACGCCGAACGCCGTGATCAGCATCGACGCCCCGACCAGGGCGATGAACGCCCCGACGAGTCCTGCCTTGCGCTCCCGCAAGGTCATCAGGACGAGCTTGAACTCCACCTGCTACCACTCCTCGAGGCGGGTCATGCGCGCGGCCACCCGGTCGGGAGTCGGAGCTTCCATCACCTCCGCGAAGGCGCCGTCCCGCAGGAACACCACCCGCTGCGCGAAGGAGGCGGCCACCGGGTCGTGGGTCACCATGACGACGGTGTTGCCGTCCCGGTCCACGATCTCCCGCAGCAGGGCGAGCACCTGGCGGCCGGTACGGCTGTCGAGGGCGCCGGTCGGCTCGTCGGCGAAGATCACCTCGGGCCTGGTGATCAGCGCCCGGGCGACCGCCACCCGCTGCTGCTGCCCGCCGGACAGCTGCGCCGGCCGGTGCTGCAGGCGGTCGGACAGCCCGACCCGCCGGGCCACCTCCTCCAGCCAGTCCCGCTCCGCCATCCGCCCGGCCAGCATCAGCGGCAGCGTGATGTTCTCCGCCACCGTCAACGACCCCAGCAGGTTGTACGCCTGGAAGATGAACCCGACCCGCTCCCGGCGCAGCATCGTCAGCTGCGCCTCGTCCAGCGTCGCCAGATCCGTCCCGCCCAGCCACACCGAGCCCTCGGTCGGCCGGTCCAGGCCGGCCGCACAGTGCAGGAAGGTGCTCTTGCCGGCGCCCGAGGGGCCCATCACCGCGGTGAACGACCCGCGTTCGAAGTTGATGGTGAGGTCGCGCAGCGCGTAGACCTCCCCGGCGTCCCGGCCGTACCTCTTGCTGACCGATCGCAGCTCCACCGCCCAGCGGCTCTGGGGCTCGCCGGCCCCGGGCTCAGCACCAGGATGCGTGCCGCCGAACTGCTGCCTAGTGACCTCGCCGTGCGCCACCGCACGTCTCCCTTCCCGCACCACTCACGACGTACCGCACTCACGCTAGGGCGTCGGGACCCGTCAGAACCATGACGTTTACTGGAGTTCAAAAGGTGCAGCTGTCTGCCCCCCTGTTCGGGTGATGACGCACGGTCAGCACCCCGCAGTGATAGCGTGGGCGGAAACGGGCGGTTGGGGGCTTTGGCGACGATGGGTGACGATCCTCAGCGGCCGGTCCGCCGTGACGCGGACCCGCCGGTCGTGCGGCAGGAGTTCGTCGAGCGCTTCGGCCTCTCCCTGAGGTACCTCGTGACCGCCGGCGGCACCGCACTGGTGGCCTTCCTCGGCTTCTACGCCCTCCTCGCCGTGTTCGTGCTGAGCCTGGTGGGCCCCGGGCTGGTGCTGTTACCGCTCTGCCTGGCCCGGCTCCGCCGGGTGGCCGACGCCCACCGCCGGCGCGCCGGGGAGCTGCTGGGCTGCGAGATCCCGTCCTCCTACCGCGAGTCCGGCGGGAAGGTCCTGGTCCGCGCCCAGGTGATGCTCACCGACAAGGCCACCTACACCGACCTGCTGTGGCTGTTCGCCCACGCCGTGCTGGGCACGATCGGTGCCGCGCTGGCCATAGGGCTGTGCGCGGGGACGGCCAGCTGGCTGACCATCCCGCTGTGGTGGCAGATCGTGCCCAGGCCGGCGGAGCTGATCGTCTGGAACATCGACTCGTGGGGCGCGGCGCTGGGGGCCTCCTTCGCCGGCCTGGCCTACGGCGTGCTCGCCGCCTATCTGCTGCCCTGGTACGCCCGGTTGCACGCCCTGATGACCCGGGCCCTGCTCAAGCCCCGCAAGCGCCGGACCTCGCTGGCCAAGCGCGTCGAGGAGCTGACCATCACCCGGGCCGAGGCGCTGGAGGCGCACGCCGCCGAACTGCGCCGCATCGAGCGGGACCTGCACGACGGGGCGCAGGCCGGGCTGGTGTCGGTCTCGCTGCGGCTGGCCGTGATGAAGCAGGTACTGAAGGACAATCCCGAGAAGCTGCCCGAAATGATCGACCAGGCCCGGGACTTGACCGACCAGGCGGTGCAGTCGCTGCGCACCGCCGTCCGGTCCATCTATCCGCCGGTGCTGGTCGACCACGGCCTGGCCGAGGCGGCCCGCTCCCTGGTGGCGTCCTGCCAGATCCCCACCAAGCTGGACCTCGAGTACGGCAGCAAGGGGTCCAGGGCGCCCGCCGCCGTGGAGGCCGCGGCCTACTTCGTCATCTCCGAGGCGCTGACGAACGTCGCCAAGCACAGCGGGGCCGAGGCCAGCGAGGTGCAGCTGCGCACCACCGAGAGCAGGATTCACATCGCCGTGTGGGACAACGGCAAGGGCGGGGCGAGGACCGGCCCCGGCAGCGGGATCAGCGGCATCAAGCGCCGCGTCGCCGCGTTCGACGGCGTCACCGAGCTGCACAGCCCGCCCGGTGGACCGACAGTACTTCGAGTGGAGCTTCCGTGCGGATCGTGATCGCCGAGGACAACGCCCTGCTGCGGGAGGGTCTGTCACTCCTGCTGACCAGCGTGGGCCACGAGGTCTGCGCGACGGTGGAGGACGGGGACAGCCTGCTGCCCACGCTCCTCGAACACCGCCCGGACATCGCCGTGCTCGACGTCCGGCTGCCGCCGACCTACCGGGACGAGGGCCTGCGCGGCGCGGTGACCGCCCGGGAGAAGCTCCCCGACCTGCCGGTGCTGGTGCTGTCCCAGTACGTCGAACACGCCTACGCCGCCCAGCTGCTGGTCCACGGCGCCTCCGGCGTGGGGTACCTGCTCAAGGACCGGGTCGGGCGGGTGGAGGAGTTCCTCCAGGCACTGGACCGGGTCGCGGGCGGCGGGGTCGCCATGGACCCGGAGGTGATCTCCCAGCTGATGGTGCGCCGGGTGCGCAACGACCCGCTGGACGCGCTCAGTTCGCGCGAGCGCGAGGTGCTCTCGCTGATGGCCGAGGGGCACGGCAACGGCGCCATCGCCAAGCTGCTGTTCATCGCCGAGACATCCGTGAACAAGCACATCGGGAACATCTTCGTGAAGCTCGGGCTGCCGGCCGCGGACGGCGGCCACCGCCGGGTCCGCGCCGTGCTCACCTACCTGAACTCGATAGCGGCACAGGGCGATTGAGCCGGGTGCCGGCGGGAACGGAACGGCCGGGCCCGTGGCACGGGCCCGGCCGTTCACTGCGCCGCTTCCGCCGTCTCCGGCGCTTCCGGCGCCTGCGCCGGGGCACCGGGCCCGGGCAGCGCGCGGATCGCGCCGCTGAACGTGGCCGCCAGCGCCAGCAGCACCAGGACCGCCGTGGCGGAGAGCACCGTGGCGACCGCCCCGGAGAACTCCAGCAGCGCCCCGCCCGCGACCGCGCCCAGGGCGGAGGCCGCCCCCAGGCTCACCCCGATCGCCCCGGCCAGCCGGCCGCGCATCTCGTCCGGCGTGGTCGTCATCTGGTGGGTGACGATGATCGCCGTCGCGGTCGGCGCGAGGAACGCCACGCAGCCGAGCACCGCCCCGTACGCGTAGCCGGCGGGCAGCACCGCCAGCAGCGGCACCAGGACGCTCGCCCCCCAGCTCAGCAGCGTCAGCGCGGTGTACGGCGTCAGCCGCAGCCGCAGCCGGGGCGCGGCGAGCGCGCCCAGGACGCCGCCCGCGCCCATCAGCATCCCGATCGCCCCGACCTGTCCCCCGGCCCCGGCCTGCTGCGCCATGCCGATGGCCACCAGCAGCAGCCCGCTGAAGACCGCGTTGAAGCCCATGGTGAGCCCCACCGTGACCCGCACCAGGCGGTGGGCCCACAGCCAGCGCAGACCCGCCAGGGTGTCGTGCAGCAGGCCCCCGGAGCCGGCGGCGGCGATCTGCCGCCGCGGCTCGGGCGCCCGCAGGAACAGCAGGGTGAGGAACGCGCCCAGCGAGGCCACCGCCTGGGCCGCGAACGGCAGCACCCGCATCGCGTTGTACAACACCCCGCCGAGGCCCGGTCCGGTGATCGTGGCGACGTAGTAGCGCGCGGTGTTGCGGGACACCGCCGAGGACAGCTGCTCCCGCGGCACGACCATCGGCAGCAGGGCCTGGTCGGCGGCGCTGAACAGCGCGGTGGCCACGCCCTCGACCACGGCCACCGCCAGGATCAGGGAGAGCGGCGCCCGCCCGACGGCGATGGCGACGGCCAGCACTCCCAGGGCCAGGGCCCGCGCGGCCTCGGACGCCAGCAGCACCCGCTTGCGCGGCAACCGGTCCGCCACCGCACCGGCCGGCAGCCCCGCCAGCATCCGGGAGGCGGCGACCGCGAACTCCACCAGCGAGGCCTGGAAGACCGAGCCGGTCATCGCGATCACCAGCAGCGGATAGGCGAACAGCGTCGCCTGGGAGCCCAGTTGGGAGAGCACGTTGCTGGTCCACAGCAGGTTGTACTCGCGGTTGCGGCCCAGCGGACGGGCGGGCGTCGTCTCCTCCGCCCGCCCGTCGGACCGCGCCGCCGCCGGCTCGGTCCGCTCCCTCACCCCGAGTGTCCCGCGGGGCCGCCGGGCAGCGCGGTCCGCTCCACCGGGCGCAGCTCGGCCCAGGACAGCGCGTCCGCCATGCTCACGAACAGCTCGCGGGGCGGCACGAACGGCGCCCGGCCGTGGGCCACGCTCAGGTTGTCCACGATCAGCACGTCACCGGTGCGGCAGGTCACGTCGAGCTGGTGGTCGCGGTAGCCGGCGTGCAGCGCCTCGATGACGTCCGGGGCGATCTCCGTGCCGTCGGCGTGGAAGGTGTTGGTCGGGATGCTGCGGGGCCCGTACTCCTCCAGCAGCAGCTCGGCCAGGTCCTGGTCCAGCGAGCTGGAGTGGAAGAACGTCATGTGGTTGAACCACGTCTTCCTGCCGGTCTCCGGGTGGGTTCCCACCGCCCAGCGCACCTGCCGGGTCTGGACGTGGTCCTCGGCCAGCCACTCCACCTCGATGCCGTTGTCCGCGCAGTAGCGCCGCACCTGGTCCGGGTCCTCGGTGCCGAACGCCTGCTGCCAGGTCAGGCCCAGCCCGGGCAGGAAGTTGCGCACCAGGAGGTAGCCCTCCCGGTCGAACCGCTCGACGACCTCGCGCGGCAGCGCGTCGTGGATGGCCCGGCAGTCGGCGAGCCGGTTCGCCCCGCCGACGGGGGCGCCCTGCCGGCAGAAGAAGAACAGGTAGCGCGGCACGGTGAGGTTGTAGGACTGCTCGGTGTGGAGGAAGATCTCCTCGGTCGGCGGGTGGTCCGTCGCCGTGAACACGCCGGGGTGCAGTTCGGTGCGCGGCGAGGAGCGCTCGGTGTAGTCCAGCGGCGAGCCGACGACGTGCTTGACGAAGGCGTCCAGGTCGTTCCAGTCGGCCCAGTCGTATCCACTCAGCAGTGCGGCGCCGTGCTCGACGACCCGTTCGCGGATGAACGGGCCGTGCTGGACGCCGAGTTCGGTCAGTGCGTGGCGGCCCGGGCTGGACACCCCGCAGACCAGCCCGCCGAGCCGGCGCTCCGTTTCCAGGGTGATCGCTGAGGTCATGGGAACGTGCTCCTCCTGTTGTCCGGCTCCTGCCGGATCCTTCGGTCCGTTGGGGAGGGGCGACGGCCGCCCGTTCGGCCCGCCGCCCGGCGGCGTGGTGCCGGGGTCAGTCCAGTGCCGCCCGGATCGCCTCGCCGGCCTGACGCGTGGTCAGGGTGCCGCCGAGGTCCGGCGTGCAGCGGCGCTCGGCGATGGTCCGGCGCACCGCCTGCTCCAGCGCCTGGGCCTCGCTCTTCAGCCCCCGGTCGCGCAGCATCAACGCGGCGCTCAGCACGGCGCCCGCGGGGTTGGCGAGCCCCTTGCCGACGATGTCGGGCGCGCTGCCGTGCACCGGCTCGTACAGGCCGACGCCGGTCAGCGGGTTGATGTTCGCCGAGGCGGCGGTGCCGAGCCCGCCGGCGAGCTCGGCGGTCAGGTCGCTGAGGATGTCGCCGTAGGAGTTGTTGGCGACGATCACGTCGAAGGACGTGGGGTCGTTGACGAGCTTCATCGCCGCGGCGTCCACGTACAGGTGGGTCGACTCCAGCTCGGGGTGGCGCGCGACGGCCTCCCGCCGCACCCGCTGCCACAGCCGGCCGCCGAACGGCACCGCGTTGGACTTGTCCACCACGCACACCGACCGGCGGGCGATGCCGTAGGCGTACTCGACGACCCGCGACACCCCCAGGTAGGTGCTCATCTCCTGGTCGACGGCGACCTCGTCGGGTGTGCCGCCCCGCAGGATGCCACCGACGCCGCTGTAGAGGCCCTCGGTGTTCTCGCGCACCACGACGCAGTCGATGCCGCGGCGGGACTCGTCGCGCAGCGGGCTGAGCCGGTCGTCCAGCAGGACCGCCGGGCGGTAGTTGACGAACAGGTCCAGCTCCGTGCGGAGCCTGAGCAGCACCCCGCGGGCGTAGTCGGTGCTGGTCACCCGCGGGTCGCCGACGGCGCCGAACAGCACCGTCCCGGTGCCGCGGATGAGCTCCAGCTCGTCGTCGGTCAGGGCCACGCCCTCCCGCAGCCAGCGGTCGGCGTTGATCCGGTCGAGGACGGTGAACTCCAGGTCCGCGCCGAGGGCCTGGAGCGTCTTGAGGGCCTCCTCGGTCACTTCGGGGCCTATGCCGTCACCGGGTATCACGATGATCTTCTGCACGGGATCGTCCTAGGGTCGGCCGGTCAGGCGGCGGTGGGCTTCGAGGAGGGTCGCCTCGGGTCGGTTGAAGGCCACCCGCACGTACGGGTCGCCGTGCCGCGGGTCGGCGAAGAACGGGGTGGCCGGGGCCACCAGCACCCCGGTCCGCTCGGCCAGCTCGCGGGCGAACCGCGGGCTGGGCTCGTCGGTGAGGCCGGCGATCCCGGCCATCACGTAGATGCCGCCCCGGGGCGCGGAGCAGCTGAAGCCCGCTTCGGTGAGCGCCCGGACGGCGTGGTCGCGCATCGTGCGCATCGACTCGGCCGGGTCCCAGCCGTCGTGCAGGGCCGGCCCGGCGTGCGCCATGGCGTGCTGCAGGGGCGCCGCGGCGCCGCCGGTGGTCGCGATGTGCACCTGGCGCAGCAGCCGGGTCCACGGCTCGGCGGCGCGCAGGTACCCCAGGCGCCAGCCGCTGACGGAGTGGCTCTTGGAGAAGCTGCCGAGCACGATGCTCCGCTCGGCGAGCCCGGGCACCTCGGCGGCCGAGCGGTGCCGGGCGCCGTCGTAGACGTACGGGGCGTACACCTCGTCGGAGACGGCGACCACGTCCCACGTGGCGCACTGCTCGGCGATCAGGTCCAGTTCCTCGTCGGTCAGCAGCCGGCCGGTCGGGTTGGCCGGGCTGTTGAGCACGATCGCCCTGGTGCGCGGGCCGAAGGCGGCGGTGAGCGCGGCCGGGTCGGGGGCCCAGTCCGGGCCCTGGGCGGGCACGAACCGCGGCACCCCGCCGGCCAGCGCGACGGCGCTGAGGAAGTTCTCGTAGAAGGGTTCCAGGAGGATGACCTCGTCGCCGGGGTCGACGGCGGCCAGCAGGGCCACCGCGAGCGCCTCGCTGGCGCCGGCGGTGACCGTCAGCTCGGTGGCCGGGTCGGGCCGGCCCGGGAGGGAGCACGCGATCCACTCGCGCAGCAGCGCGTTCCCGTCCGGGTTCTCGTACTGGTTCACGCCCTCGTGGAGCGCGTGCACGGCGTGCTTGATCAGCTCGGGCGGGGTGGCGGGCCACCCGGGGGTGCCGGCGGCGAGGTTCACCACGTCGCCGCCGGCCGCCTTGAGCAGCCCGACCAGGCCGCCGCCGGGGAGCCGGCGCACGCGCTCGGCCCCCAGCGGACGGCTGGTCGGGGTGGTGCGGGGGTGGGACGGGTTCACCGTGCTCCCCCCGCGGCGAACTCTGCGAACTCGGCCCCCGATCCCCGGGGGACGGTGGGGAGCCAGGACGGGCGGTTGCGCTCGTACGCCTCGATCAGCTCGCCGCGCCGTACGGTCAGTTCGATGGTGTCCAGGCCCTGCAGCAGCAGTTCCCGGGCCCGCTGCTCGGCCTCGAAGTCCCAGCTGCGGTCGCCCGCCCGGAGCTTCAGCTCCCGGAGGTCGACGGTGACGGCGAAGGCCGGGTCGCGCTCGGCCTCGGCCATCAGCTCCTCGACCACCTCCACCGGCTGGTCGACCGGGATCAGGCCGTTGTTCATGGCGTTGCGCCGGAAGATGTCGCCGAAGCCGGTGGCGACGACCGCGACGAAGCCGCCGTCCTTCAGCGCCCACACCGCGTGCTCCCGCGAGCTGCCGATGCCGAAGTTGCGGCCGGCCAGCAGGACGGTCGCCCCGGTGTGCTCCGGGCGGTTGAGGACGAACTCGGGCTCCTGGCGCCAGCGGGCGAACAGGGCGTCCTCGTAGCCGCTCTTGACGACGCGCTTGCAGTACTCGGCGGGGACGATCTGGTCGGTGTCGACGTCGTCGCGACGCAGCGCCACCGCCCGCCCGGTATGCGTGATCAGGGGTTGCATGGCCTCTCTCATTCCAGGTCGGCGGGAGCCGACAGCCGCCCGACCACCGCGGTCGCCGCGGCGACCACCGGCGACACCAGATGGGTGCGGGCGGTGGCTCCCTGCCGGCCCTCGTAGTTGCGGTTGGAGGTGGAAGCGGATCGCTGGGGCCCGGTGAGCCGGTCGGTGTTCATGCCCAGGCACATCGAGCAGCCGGGCAGCCGCCACTCGGCGCCCGCGTCGAGGAACACCTTGTCCAGGCCCTCCTCTTCGGCCTGCTCGCGCACCTGCACGGACCCGGGCACGACGAGCAGCCGCGTGGAGTCCGCGACCGTGCGGCCGCGCAGCACCCCGGCGGCGGCCCGCAGGTCCTCGATCCGGCCGTTGGTGCAGGAGCCGAGGAAGACCACGTCGATCGGGACGTCGCGCAGCGCGGTGCCCGGCTCCAGGGCCATGTACTCCAGCGCCCGCTCGGCCGCGGCCCGTTCGGCCTGGTCGGCGAAGGTCTCCGGGGCCGGCACCCGCTCGCTCAGCGGCACCGCCTGGCTGGGGTTGGTGCCCCAGGTCACCAGCGGGGACAGCCCGGACACGTCCAGTTCGACGGTCTTGTCGAACGCGGCGCCCTCGTCGGTGCGCAGTGTCCGCCAGTGGGCCACGGCGGCGTCCCAGTCCGCGCCGCTCGGCGCGTGCGGACGGCCCCGGAGGTAGTCGAAGGTGGTCTCGTCGGGGGCGACGAGACCGGCCCGGGCGCCCGCCTCGATGCTCATGTTGCACAGCGTCATGCGGGCTTCCATGGACAGCGCCCGGACGGCCGCGCCGCGGTACTCGATGACGTGGCCCTGCGCCCCGTTGGCCCCGATCCGCGCGATCAGGGCGAGGATCAGGTCCTTGGCGCCCACGCCCGGCGGGACGTCGCCGGTGAACTCCACCGCCATCGTCCTGGGCCGGCCGATGGCCAGGCACTGGGTGGCCAGCACGTGCTCGACGTCGCTGGTGCCGATGCCGAAGGCCAGCGCCCCGAAGGCGCCGTGGGTCGAGGTGTGGCTGTCGCCGCAGACGATCGCCATGCCGGGCTGCACGAGCCCCAGCTGCGGGCCGACCACGTGCACGATGCCCTGGCGGCGGTGGCCGAGCTGGTAGAGCTCGACGCCGTAGGTCTCGCAGTTGCGCCGCAGGGTGTCGATCTGGAGGCGGCTGACCGGGTCCTCGATGACGGTCGAGTCGGTCGGGACGTTGTGGTCCTCCAGCGCGACCGTCAGCTCCGGGCGCCGTACGGTGCGGCCGGTCAGCCGCAGGCCGTCGAACGCCTGCGGGGAGGTCGCCTCGTGGGTCAGGTGCAGGTCGATGTACAGCAGGTCGGGCTCGCCGTCGGACCGGTGCACGACGTGCGCGTCCCACAGCTTCTCGGCGAGGGTGAGGGGGGCCTTGGTCATCACGCGGGGGTCCCGATCGACTGGACGGCGAACCGCTCGGCCAGGCTAGCGCGCACGACGTGCAGTTCGTCGCATTCACCGCCGGTGCGGCTGGCGATGTACTCCTGGTAGAGCTCGTCCAGGAGCTCCGGGGTGGCGGGCACGGCGAGCTGCTCCAGCAGGTGCGCCAGGATGACGCGGCCGGAGTGGCGGCCGACGAGCATCGAGCGCTCCCGGCCCACCCGGGTGGGCTCCAGGTACTCGTAGGTCTCCGGGCGCGCCAGCATGCCGGCCTGGTGGATGCCGGCCTGGGTGGCGAAGGAGTACTGGCCGAAGATGGACTTGTTGCGCGGGGTCTCCATCGAGATCGCCCGGGCGAGCACCTGGTAGGCCTCGAAGAGGCGCTCGGTTCTGATGGTGGTGCTGAAGCCGTAGTGGCCGGCCTTGTACAGCAGGACGGCGGCGAGCTCCTCGAGGGCGGCGTTGCCCGCGCGCTCGCCGATGCCGCCGAGCGTCACCTGCATCTCGTCGGCACCGGCTTCGAGGCCGGCCAGGGTGTTGGCGACGGCGAGGCCGAAGTCGTCGTGGCAGTGGACGGAGAGCACGGTCTCGTCCGGGATCCACTGGCGCACCGTGTGGGTGAGGTCGGCGAACTCGGCCGGAACCATGCAGCCGGAGGTCTCGCCCAGGGCGATCGTCGTGGCGCCCGACTCCATCACGATCTCGCAGTAGCCGCGCAGCAGGTCGTGCTCGCCGCGGCTGGCGTCCTCGACGCCGACCGAGATGTCGGTGACGCCGAGTTCCTTCGCGGCCTTGATGGCGCCGCGGACCTCGGAGTATGCCTGCTCGCGGGTGATGCCGCGCTTGTGCTCCAGGTGCAGGTCGCTGCCGGTGACCAGGAGCTGGATCTGGTGCCGCTCGGTGCCGCCGGCCTCGACGGCGATCTCCACGTCCTTGGGCACCGACCGGCAGAACGAGGCGAGCCTGGTCTCCTTCCGGAGCTGGTCGGACATCATCCGGGTCGCCTTGAAGTCCGTCGGCGAGGCCGCCGGGAAGCCGGTCTCGATGACGTCGACGCCCAGGCTCTCGATCGCGAGCGCCACGTCGAGTTTCTGCTCTGCCGTCATGGCGTTTCCGGGCGCCTGCTCGCCGTCGCGGAGCGTGGTGTCGAACACGGAAATGCGGCGGGTCTCTCCAGTTTTCGTGACCACCTGTAAGGCCTTCCCCCATTACCGCCGGCGCGGTCGTCCAGTATTCGCCTCGGCGACAACGGTGATCTGTGGAAATGGGTGCCGGAACCGCGGCGCGGAAACCGGCATGCCGACTTGTCGGAATGCTCGGGGGAACTCCCCGTCACCCTGAGCACACCCTTGATTTAAGATCACCCCGCCGGACGTCGCTACGTCTTTTCGCAGTGACCGAATAGCCCTGGTCGAATCGTGTTCGAGGAGTTCCGGCGAGGCCGTCGCACGGGCGTTCGGCGGCGGCCGCGGAGGGGCGCCGGCCCGGCCGCGGGGTGCAGAGAACTGCACCTCGGGACGGCAGGGAACCCGACTGTCAGGGCCGCTCCGCCGGGTTAGCCTCGAAGAGCAGCGGGCGACCAGCCGCTGACCTTCACCTTCCACCCCTCAGGCGAACAGGAAATGCGATGTCTGGATGGCGACCCCAAAAAGAACGTCCGCTGTGGCCCTGGGTGTTGCTCGCCATCGTGGTGGTGGGCGTCTGCATCAACGTGACGCTCAGCCTGGCGTAGCACCCCGCGCAGTCCGTACGACGGCCGGGGCCGGCCGACTCCCCAGCCGCCCCCGCGCGCCGTCCCGTCGGCATGCCGCGAACGAGGCGACGGCTCTCCCCCGGCCGTCGGCCTCCGCGGCGTGCCGCGGTTTCCCGTGAGTGCGCACGCCGGCGGACGGGACGCCGATCGCGTCCCGTCCGCCGCCGCCCCCGCTCAGGCGATGAGCTGCTCGCGCAGGAGGGCGTTGCCCAGCGGGGTGAGCGTGTGCGTCACCGTGTTGAAGGACCTCAGGGTCGTCACCAGCCCGGCGCCCCGCAGGATGGACGCGTGCTGGCTGGCCGCCGCCACGGAGATGCCCACCCGGTTGCCGAGCTCGGTGGTGCTGCAGCTGTCGGCGAGGGCCCGCAGGACGGCGGCCCGGGTGCGGCCCAGCAGGGCGCCGAGCGCGTTGTCCTGGGCCGGGTCGTCCGCCCACATGGCGGCCATCCACTTCTGCTTCACCGGGATCGGGTAGACCAGCACCGGCGTGCCGGCCCCCGACGAGGCGTTCAGGAGGACGGGCGCCCGCGAGTGCAGGAAGAGCGAGGGCGCCAGCAGCAGCCCGTCGTCACCGATCCTCAGCTCTCCGTCCGTGCCGGGGACTTCGAGGACGGGTGAGTCCCAGTGCACGGCGGGGTGCAGGGTGCTGAGCACCTTCTCCATGCCGCCGCTGAGCATGACCTGGCCGCGGGCCGCGCGGTCGATGGCGAGCCGGCCGCCGATGCGCTGCCAGTAGGGCGCGATCGCGTGCCGGTAGAACTCCCTGACCTCCCGGAGGATCCGGGCGCCGGATTCACCCGACTGCCCCTCGGGAGCGCTTTCCCGGCCGATCGCGCGTCTGACGATGTCATGGATGTCCGGGAGCGGGCGCAGGGTCGGTGTCAGCTTGAAAAGGGCCCGGAGACCAGGTGAGGCCAGGGCGTGCGCCCGCCATGGCGCGAATTCCTGGCTACCTCTTCCGGAACCCAACAATTCCAGTGCGAGAAGCGTCTCCACGAGCTCTTCCGGCTCATCCAGGATTCGCGTCTTCGCGAGACTCGCAGACGACAGTATAAGGCGTGTCACTCTCCCACCCCCGTATATGGCAAACGACAGCTCTGCGCTTCTTCCGATCTGCTGTGAGTTAACCTTTCTGCAGCCACCACTCCACCGCGAAGCAACCCCTCTGCCGGACGGCGGAGGGGTTGAACGGGTCGAGTCGGCCGACTGAACCGGCGACCATCGACGATCCACTGGGAATCTTCACAATGTGAACGTTCCTACCAGGTGACGTGATTCGTCCACAAGTTGATCTGTGCATGCTTCCACGGCCTCTCACGGTAGGTCAACAACCCCACTGTGCACGCCAGTTGACCATGGCGGACAGGTGGAGAAGCATGAACAGATTCGGCCACAAAGGGATTGCCGGGTTCCGGGTTTTCGCTCAGCGAACCCTAGCCCGGCCCGACGGACGGGGCAGGGGGGTGGGCTGCCGTCTTGGGGTGCAGAAAACTGCCCCTGGACACCCGGAGCCGTCCGCGCCCCGGCTCTATCGACCGCCCCTGACCTGTGTTGTTTCACCCCACCTAAAAAACGTGGCGGCCCGCAGCGGTGCGGAGGCAGGCTGGCAGAGGTCCTCCTCTCCGAGCGTTGGCAGCGGCATGCCCGGACCCACCGCACCCCGGAACGAAAGGAACACCTCCACCGTGTCGAACCCCTTCGAGGACCCCGACGGCCGCTTCCTGGTGCTGGTCGACGACGAGGGCCGGCACTCACTGTGGCCCGCCGCCCTGCCGGCTCCCGCGGGCTGGCGAACCGCCCACCCCGAGGACGACCGCCAGTCCTGTCTCGACTACGTCGAGCAGCACTGGACCGACCTGCGCCCCCGCAGCCTGGCCGGGGCGATCGACCCCCGGACCGAGTCCTGACGCCGGGCCGACTCCCGGCCCCGGCCGCCCTGTTCGGCCTCGACCTCGGCCTCGACTTCGACCCCGATCGCTGAACCGCCCCGGACCCGCCGCCATCGCGGCACAGCCACCCAGGGCCGACAGGCCACCGGCCGGAAGCCCCTTCCTCCGCTCCGGGCCCGCCGGTGGCTCACGCCGACGCATCAGCCCCGGAGGGCCGGCCCCGATCTTCCGACAGGCCGTCAGGAACCGCTCCACCGCGGCCAGTCCGGCAACGGCGGGGAGAGCCGGGCACGACCGCGCCTTCCACCGCAGGCCCCGCGCACCTCGACGTACCCGGCGGCCTCCGGCGTCGGCACCGATGACCAGGACCACGGTCCCGGCCCGGGGCGCCTCCCGGAGTCTGCTCCCGGGCGCGGTCTCGTTCCGCGTGCGGACGAACTCCCCCGCCCCCGAATGGTCCTCTTGATGAAGGCCGGGAATCACCCGCGCCATTCATCGGAGGGGTCCTTTCGTGAACGAGCACGCACAGCACAGCCGCTTCCCGCTCTCCCGCCGGAGCGGCCGGCACCGGGCGATGGCGGTCGTGACCGCCGTGGCCGCCGGGGTCGTGACGGCCGGGGCGCTGGCGCCGACCGCGGCGTTCGCGGGCGGAAAGCCGGACACCGTCCAGGCCGGCCTGAACACGCTGGTGAAGGACGACGGCGTGCCCGCCGCGCTGGCCTCCGTCAAGGGCCGCGACGGCCGCACCCGCACCTACACCGCCGGTGTCGGCGACCTCACCACCCGGACCAAGGTCCCCATGGACGGGCAGATACGGATCGGCAGCAACACCAAGCCCTTCACCGCCGTCGTCGTCCTCCAGCTCGTCGCCGAAGGAAAGGTCGGCCTGGACTCCCCCGTCGACACCTACCTCCCCGGCCTGCTGCGCGGCGACGGCATCGACGGCCGCGCCATCACCGTCCGCCAGCTGCTCCAGCACACCAGCGGCCTGCCCGAGTACGTGAACAAGGACATGATCCTCTCCGGGCCGACGCGGTACTACGAGCCGCGTGAGCTGCTCGACCTGGCCCTCGCCCAGAAGGCCCACTTCGCCCCGGGCGCGCGCTGGGAGTACAGCAACACCAACTACCTGATGGCGGGCCTGATCATCCAGAAGGTCACCGGGCGGCCGCTCGGCGAGGAGATCAACCGGCGCATCGTCGACCGCATCGGCCTGCGCCACACCTACTTCCCCACCCCTGGCGACATGAGCATCCGCGAGGCCCACCCCAAGGGCTACCACCAGGAGGCCGACGGCTCGTTCCGCGAGTACACCGAACTGGACCCGTCCTGGGGCTGGGCGGCGGGCGCCGCCATCTCCACCAACAGCGACCTCAACGCGTTCTTCGGCGCGCTCCTCGGCGGCCGGCTCCTGCCCGCGGCGCAGCTCGCCGAGATGCGCACCACCGTCCCCGCCGAGGGAATGGATCCGGGCATCGGCTACGGACTGGGCCTGATGAGCAGGCCGCTGTCGTGCGGCGGCGTGTACTGGGGCCACGGCGGGACCATTCCGGGCTACGAGAGCGCGGGGGGCGCCACCGACGACGGCCGCGCCATCAGCCTCACGGTGACCATGATCCCGGGCGAGACGGTCAAGAAGCACGTGGGGGCCACCGTGGACTCCGCCCTGTGCCGCTGACCCTCCCCCGATCCGGCCTGAGCATCCGCGCCGGAACGAGCAGCGGGTTCTGCGCGCACCTGCGCGCAGAACCCGCCCTCCCCACCGATTCCCTTTCGCAGCACAGGAGTTCCTCCGTGAACGAGCACGTACAGCACGACCGGGCCGACCGGCGCCGCCACGGCGGGCGCGGCCGGCGCGGGTTGGCGGCGGCCGTGGCCTCCCTGGCCGTCGGCGTCGTGGCGGCCTCGGCAGTGACACCCACCGCGGCGGTCGCCGGCGGCAGGCCGGATACCGTCCAGGCGGGCCTGAACGCGCTGGTGAAGGACGACGGCATGCCCGCCGCGCTGGCCTCCGTCAAGGGCCGCGACGGCCGCACCCGCACCTACACCGCCGGCGTCGGCGACCTCACCACCGGAGCCAAGGTCCCCATGGACGGGCAGATCCGCGCCGGAAGCAACACCAAGACATTCACCGCCGTCGTCGTCCTCCAGCTCGTCGCCGAAGGAAAGGTCGGCCTGGACTCCCCCGTCGACACCTACCTCCCCGGCCTGCTGCGCGGCGACGGCATCGACGGCCGCGCCATCACCGTCCGCCAGCTGCTCCAGCACACCAGCGGCCTGCCCGACTACATGGAGGACCCGTCGGTCTCGGACTTCGCCACGATCCAGTACCGCTACTTCGAGCCCCGCGACCTCCTCGACGGCGCCCTCGCCCTGAAGGCCCGCTTCCCCGCGGGCGCCAAGTTCGAGTACAGCAACACCAACTACATCGTCGCCGGACTCCTCGTCCAGAAGGTCACCGGCCGGCCCGTCGGCGAGGAGATCACCAAGCGCGTCATCGACCGCATCGGCCTGCGCCACACCTACTTCCCCACGCCCGGGGACATGAGCATCCACGAGGCCCACCCGCACGGCTACTACCGCAGCTCGCCGGACGCGGCTCTGGTCGACTACACCGAGGCGGACTCCTCGGCGGCCTGGGCGACGGGGGCGATCGTCTCCACCAACACCGACCTCATCTCGTTCTACACCGCGCTCCTCGGCGGCCGGCTCCTGCCCGCGGCGCAGCTCGCCGAGATGCGCACCACCGTCCCCGCCGAGCTCCTGGGCCCGGGGGTCCGCTACGGGCTGGGCCTGCAGAGCAAGCCGCTCTCCTGCGGCGGCGTCCTCTGGGGCCACGGCGGGACCACCGCGAGCTACCGCTCCCGCAACGGGGTCACCGACGACGGCCGCGCCGCCGCCATCACGGTCACCACCGTCCCGGGCGAGGTCGCCGCACAGCACATGGCGGACGCCCTGGACGCGGCCCTCTGTCGCTGACCCGCCCCTCGGGTCGCCTGCCCCACCCCTCGGGGTGGGGCGCACGGCCAGGCCCCGGCAGTCACGGAACGTCGGACGACTCCGTGACGGCCGGGGCCTTTGCCCGCTCTCCCCCCGTCCTCTGCGCGACCTGCCGGCCGAGCGCCGACCCGGTCCGGCCCGGTCCGACCCGACCCGGTCCGGTCCGGTCCGAACCCCGTCCGGCCCGCTTCAGCCCGCCGGGTTCGCGCCCCGGGCCTCCACCAGGCCCGACTCGTAGGCCGCGATCACCGCCTGGGCGCGGTCGCGGACATTCAGCTTGGCGAAGATGCTGGTGATGTAGTTCTTGACCGTGGAGACGCTGATGCCCATCGCCGACGCGATCTCGGCGTTGTCGAGCCCGGTGGCCAGCAGGTGCCACACCTCGACCTCACGCGGCGTCAGCTCACCGAAGTCGGACACCGGCACCGGCGACGGCGTCCGCGGCAGGCTGGGCGTGGTGACGTAGGTGGAGATCAGCCGGGTGAGCAGGCGCGGCGCCACCGCCGCCTCCCCGGTGTGCACGGTGCGCACGGCCGCCGCGAGCTCCTCCGGCGAGACGTCCTTGGGCAGGAACCCGGAGGCGCCGGCCCGCAGCGCGGCCACCACGTACTCGTCCATGTCGAAGGTGCTCAGCGCCAGGACCCGGCACTCGGGCAGCTCCCGCGCGATCCGCTCGGTCGCCTGGACGCCGTCGAGAACCGGCATCCGGATGTCCATCACCACGACGTGCGGCCGGTGCAGGTGCGCGAGGTCGACCGCTCGCTGCCCGTCGTCCGCCTCGGCCACCACCTCGAACGCCGGGTCCGGCCCCAGGATCAGGGCCAGGCCCCGCCGCACCAGCGGCTGGTCGTCCGCGATCAGTACCCTGATCCGCTCCGGGGTTCCCGTCATCCGAGTCGTTCCTCTCCGCCGGCCGGCGCCACCGGCAGGCTGGCCACCACCCGGAAGCCACCTCCGTCGACCCCGCCGGCCACCAAGCTGCCGCCCTGCAGCGCGACGCGTTCGCGCATGCCGATCAGACCGTACCCGGAGCGGCCCGCCCCCGGTGCGGCCGCACCACCCGCCCCCGCCAGGGCTCCCACCAGGGCGTCGGCCGGCACGGCGGCGCCGTTGTCGGACACCTCGACGGTGACCCGGTCCGGGTGGTACGTCAGCAGGACCCGTGCCTGGGCCGGGCCGGCGTGCTTGCGGGTGTTGGTGAGGGACTCCTGGACGATCCGGAACACCGCCAGGCCGGTGCTCGGCGGCAGCGGACGCTCCTCCCCCAGGACGGCGAACTCCGTGGGCAGACCGGCCCTGCGGGACTCCTCGACGAGCCCTTCGAGGTGCCCGACACCTGGCTGCGGCGCGGCCGGAACACCGTCCGCCTCCTCCAGCGCGTCGCCGGCCCGGAGCACGTCGAGCAGCTGGCGCATCTCGCGCAGCGCCATCCGCCCGGAGCCCTCCAGCGTGACCAGGGCGTCGCGCACCACCTCGGTGTCACGCCCGAGGTTCGCCCGGGCCCCGCCGGCCATCAGCTGCATGGTGGTGATGTGGTGGGCCACGATGTCGTGCAGCTCCCGTGCGATGCGGCGCCGTTCCTGCGCCACCGCGCGGTCGGCCAGCAGCCTGCGCCTGACCTCCACCTCCTGCTGCCAGCGCTTCAGCACCTCGGCGGCGAGGATGACCAGCGCCGCGGCGAGCACGTTGGCCGCCACGTCCCCCACCGGAGGGGGCAGCGGGTGCCCCGGGCCCACCAGGGGCACGGCGACCGCCGCCAGGCCGGCCGGCGCCGCCACCGCGAGGCCGCGGGAGCGGGCCACCGCGAACAGCGCGACGCACAGCGTGCAGTTGAAGTGGTGCGGCACCGGCCCGCTCAGGTTCAGTGCCAGACCGAGCACCAGCACGACCGCCAGTGACGCCAGCGGGTAGCGGCGCCTGGTGAGCAGCGGCATGGCCGCCAGTACGAGCAGGACCAGCGCGGTCAGGGCGACCGGCCGGCTTCCGTCCGGACCGCCGACCGTGTAGCCGAGGAGGTCCAGGACGGCCGCGCCGACGGCCAGCAGCGCGTCACCGGCCGTCCAGGGCAGGCCGTCGGTTCTCGGCGCCGGCGGCGGGGGCTCGTGGTGCGTCGACATGCT
This sequence comes from Kitasatospora sp. NPDC036755, assembly GCF_040636595.1. NCBI lineage: Bacteria > Bacillati > Actinomycetota > Actinomycetes > Kitasatosporales > Streptomycetaceae > Kitasatospora > Kitasatospora sp. NPDC036755. The sequence continues at coordinate 9,184 of NZ_JBEZUT010000002.1, read as the reverse complement.
GGTGCTGGTCCTTTCTGTGGCCGGTCGGCGCCGGCCTCCGCCCGTTCACCGTGACCGTCGTCCGTCCTGCGTGAGCCGCGTTCCCTGTGCGGCGTTCCCTGTGCCCTGAGCCGTGTGCGCTGAGCCGTGAGCCGTGAGCCCTGAGCGCTGAGCCCTGAGCCGTGAGGTGAGCCGGATCCCGGGTGCCGGGTGCCGGGTGCCGGGTGCCGGTCCCGCGACGGTCCGAGGCCCCCGGGGAAAAGCCTTCGCGGCCCATTCTCGCAGCGGCGCCCGGACCCGGGCCCGTACCCCGGACCGATCCCCGACCAGGACCCTGGTCCTGGTCGGAGCCGTGTACCGGGCCCCGGTCCCGACCGCGTTCTCCTCCCCCGCTCGGACGAGAACGCCCGGTACGCCGTGATGGTCTGGAGACGTGCCGGAACTCCCCGGCTGAAGCACCGAAGCCGGAGGACATCGTGATCCGCGCCCTGACCGGATTCTCCACCAGGAATCCGTGGAAGGTCATCGCCGTATGGGCGGTCCTGGGAATGCTCCTGACCGTCCTGAGCCAAACCTTGATCTACCGGGTGACCGCAACGCAGACGGCCGACTTCCTGCCGAAGAGCTACGACTCGGCCGCCGCCATGCAGATCGCCCACGACCGCTTCGGGACGAAGCCCGACGCCAACCCGGTGACCGTCCTGGTCGCGCGGACCGACGGCCGGGCCCTGACCCCCGCGGACCGCGAGCAGATCGACGCCGGGGCGAAGCGGCTGAGCCGCCTCAAGGTCACCATGCCCAAGCCCAAGGACGCGGCTCCCCTCCAGCGGGACTACTCGCAGGTCCCCGAGGTCGGGCCGGCCATGGCGGCACCCGACGGAACCTTCCAACTGCTCTCCGTCAACCTCACCGGCAACCCCGCCGACCCGGGCCTGGAGAACACCTTCCGGGCGTTCCGGGACAACGCCAGGGCGGAGTTCGCCGCCCAGGGCCTGCGCACCGGATTCACCGGCATGCTCCCCGACCAGATCGACGCCGCCGACGACGGGAAGACCCTCAAGATCATCGCCTCCGTCGGCTCCTTCGCGCTGATCGTGCTGCTCCACGTCCTCGTGTTCCGCAGCGTCCTGGCCGCCCTGCTGCCGCTGATCGCGGTGACCCTCATCGGCGGCGTGGCCGCCGGCGCGGTCGTGGGCGCCGCGCTGCTCACCGGCATCAAGCTCGACGCCTCCGTCCCGAGCCTCATCAGCGTGGTGCTCCTCGGCATCGGCGTCGACTACTTCCTGTTCCTGATGTTCCGGTTCCGCGAGCAGTTGCGGGCCCGGCCCGACCGCCACCACCGCGCCACCGCCGCCGAGGTCAGCCAGAAGGTCGGCACCGCGATCACCTCGGCCGCGCTGACCATCGTCGCCGCCTTCGCCACCCTCGGCGTCGCCGGCTTCGGTCAGTTCCGGATACTCGGCCCGGCCGTCGCGATCTCGGTCCTGGTCATGCTGCTGGCCAGCCTCACCCTGATGCCCGCCCTGCTCGCCGCCTGCGGACGCAAGCTTTTCTGGCCCTCCCGCTCCCTCGACGCCGAACCCCGCGCCGGCGCCGCGGCCCGGTTCGCCGACCTGGTGACCCGCCGGCCGCTGACCATGGTCGTCGCCTCGCTCGCCCTCCTGGGCGCCCTGGCCGGCGGGCTGGCCGGGATCAAGATGGACTACGGCGTCGGCGGCGGCGGCCCGCGCACCGCGTCCCAGACCACCGCCCTCGAAATCGCCCGCGCGCTGCCCGCCGGTGTGGCGGACCCGACCAGCGTCTACGTCGAGACCAAGAACGCCGCCCCCCTCTCCCCGGGCGCACTCGACGGCCTGACCCAGCACCTCACCCGGGTCGCCGGCGTCGGCCAGGTGGCCGCGCCGGTCCTGAACGACAGCCGACAGGCCGCGCGGATCGACCTCTTCCTCACCGAGGACTCGCAGTCCCAGAAGGCCCGCGACCTGGTCTCCGGCCCGATCCGCGCCGCCGTCGCCCAGAACACGCCCGCCGAACTGAACGCGCACGTCGGCGGCACCCCGGCCATCTTCGCCGACGTCTCCACCGCCGCCGGGCGCGACCTCCGGCTGGTCTTCCCGGTCGCGGCGGCACTGATCGCGGTGATCCTCCTCCTGCTGCTGCGCAGCCTGCTGGCGCCGGTCGTCCTGATGCTCTCCGTCGGCCTCGGCTTCGCGGCCACCCTCGGCGCGGCCGCCCTGACGTTCCAGCACGCGATGGACAAGCCGGGCGTCAACTTCATGCTGCCCCTGGTCCTGTTCCTGTTCGTGGTCGCGCTCGGCACCGACTACAACATCCTGATCAGCGACCGGATCCGGGAGGAGATGGAACACCCCGGACCGCCCCGGGCAGCGGTCGCGCGCGCCCTGCGGCACACCGCCCCGGCCATCGCGACGGCGGGCCTCGTCCTGGCCGGCTCCTTCGCCAGCCTCGCGGTCACCCCGCAACCCTCCAACCAGCAGATCGGCTTCGCCACCGCACTCGGCATCCTGCTCTCCGCTTTCCTGCTGTCCATCGTGCTGGTGCCCGCCCTGGCCGCGATCCTCGGCCGCAGCCTGTGGTGGCCCCTGCGCCCCGGACGCACCACCCCCCGGCCCACCCCCCAGCAGCACACGGACACACCGCCCGCGCCCCAGTGGCCCACGCCGCCCCACCAGGACGGCTACCCCTCCCCCTACCCCTACCCCCAGCCGTACGCGCCGCAGGAGGACCACGGCACGGACCACACCTGGGCCCGACCGAGCCACCACCCGTAAAACGCGACCGGGTAGCACCCACACGGAAAGTGCCTTCCCGCCGGTACGGACGACCCACACCGTCCCGGCCCGGAAGGCACTTTCCGCATGCGGCGCCCGGGCAGCCTCCGTCAGCCGGCACGAGCCACGGTCAGGGGCTCCCGAGCCCCTGATCGGTCCCGACCTCCCACACGCCGTCACTCACCGGATGATGGAACGGGTACGCGGGGGTGGCCGGATGGGACGGCCCGTACTCCTCCAGCAGCCGCTTCGACTCCCCCTCGACCGCGCTGTACCGCAGCTCGCCACCCGCTCCAGCCGGTCCATGACCGCCCAGCGTGTTCCGCGGCACCGACACCACCACAGCCGCACAACCATCCCCCCCTTGGGGGCACCGCGAACGTCAGGCCGCGCCCGTGATTCGCCTGACCGCGGGCACGCGAAGGCCCGGGGCCGGTCCGTGGTGGGCCGGGCCCCGGGTGGCAGGGCGGTCTCGGGCGGTCAGCCGGTCTCCGCGATCCAGGCCGCCAGCTGCTCGGGCGTGGTGGCCGGATCGGCCACCAGCTCGGACAGTTCGTCGTCCTGGTAGTGGGAGGTGGAGACCGCCGGGCAGCGGTGGCAGGCGTCCACGCCACGCTGGCGCCACCACTGGCACTGGGCCCGCAGGTGGCACCGGGGAACCGCACGGGCCTCGGCCGTGGACGGCACGGTCAGCACCCGGTCGACCAGGGTGCAGCTGTCGCCCTCGCGGTTGATGCAGTTCGAGACGCAGTGCGACGCGAACCGCAGCACCCGGGTCGGGGAGATCCCCTCCGGGACGGCTCCCAGTACGTCGGCCGCCGGCACCGGGTCGGCCAGGTAGGTCACCTGGCCGTCCGCGCCGGAGCGCACCCCGAGGACGACCGCCTCCGGGGCGTGCGCGTCGCCGCTCGGACACCAGGACCGGGTGGACTCGTCGGTTCCCACGGTGCTCACCTCCGGGTCAGCAGGGGGTGGGGATCTCGGAACCGGCGCCGATGCTCGCCTGGGCGACCCGCCCGACGCTGTTCTGGCTCAGCACGGGGGCACCGCCGGCCACCGCGCCGGCGCTCGGCTCGCCGATCCGGGTCTGCTCGAGCGCGACCGCCTGCCGCAGGCTCTCGTGCAGCTGCTGCGCCGAGGTGATGCGCTCGGCCTTGACGGGGGCGGCGCTCGCCGGGGCGGCGCCGGCGACGGCGAGACCGGCGGCGATCAGCGCGGCCGCGCCGGTGGCGGTGATTCGGGTGTGCTTCATGGAGCCTCTCCTGAGTCGAGCGGGTCGAGTGGGGTCGAACGACCGGACTTCGGGCGCAGGCAACAGGAGTAGCGCCCTGTCCTCGGCCGGCCGCCACTCTAGGAAGGTCCGGTGCCGGGGGACGGCAGTTGGCGGCGGCAGTTGGGCCCTGCCGGTGCCGGCTCCGCCGGGGCTCCCCGTTGCCGAAGCGCCTCTGCCGAAGCACTCCTGCCGACGCGCCCCGCGCCGACGTGTTCCCCGCCGGTCAGCCGTCCCCGCGCCGGCTCACTCCTCGCCCGTCAGCCACCCCCGCGTCACCGCCCGGGTGCCGGCCTGGAAGCGGCTGCGGGCACCGAGCAGCTCCATCAGGTCGGCGGCGATCCGACGGGCGGTGCGCGGCGAGACACCCAGCCGCTTGGCCACCGCCTCGTCGGTCAGGCCCTGGCCCAGCATCCTCAGCGCCTCGGACTCCTGGGCGGTCAGGCCGCGCCCGTCGCGGTCGCGGGCGGCCGAGCCGAGCGGGACGCCCTGGTCCCAGACCGAGTCGAACAGCGCGCAGAGCGCGGTGAGCGTGCCGTTGCCGGTCACCACCAGCGCGCCGGCAGCGCTGTTCTCCCCGTCGGTGGGCACGATCGCCACGCTCCGGTCCATGATCATCAGTCGGATCGGCAGCGAGGGCGCCGTACGGACCTCACCGCCCAGCGCCGACAGCCACTTCGCGTACGCCACCGTGGCGGGGCTGTTGCGCACGCTGTCGAGGTAGAGGGTCCGCATCCGGACCCCGCGGCCCAGCAGCTCCTCGTCCTGCGGCTTGGCCGCTTCCATGCTGGCCGCGCTCTGGGCGCCACCGGGAGCGAGCGTCATCACCTCGCTCCGCACCTCTCGCACCAGCACCCGGATCCGGTCCCGGATCTCGGCGATGCCGTTCAGCCGCTCGATGTCCGGCACGCTGTGCCGCGGCCGGTGCACCGCCAGGTCGGCCGCCAACTGCACGGCGGCCAGCCGGAGTTGCTCGACCCGCTGCTGCTCGGCCGCCAGCCGCTCCTGTTGCTGGACGATCAGCGCCTGGAGACCCAGCTCCGGGTCGACCGCGCGGTAGACCCGCCGCTCGTCCTGACACGGGCGGATCAACGCCAGCGTGCCGAGCTTGTCGAGGGCCGCCCTCAGGTCACTCTCGGCCATTCCGAGGATGGCGCAGAGCTCCCCCACCCCGGCATCCGGATTCGCGAGCAGTGCCCGATAGACATTCGTGCAGGTGCCGTCCAGGCCCAGCGCGTCCAGCACGAAACTCACCCCCCCTTGAGTCACGCAATTGCCACGAGGGTCGCATCAAAACACGCCGAACATAAAGTCGATTGGTGCCATCCTTCTTGAACCGGGGCGTATCGACGCGACCGCCGTCCACACTGGCCGGTTTATGACCCTGCATACAGCGGACGCCGACCCGCCTTGCCCCCGCCGGGGCCCCGTACCCAAGCTCGAACGGTGCATCTTGTCCAGGCGCGAGTCCGACTCGCCACAGCGCCCGCCGAGCCCGAGCCGTTGACGGAGGCCTTCCTCCGCCACGCCACACCACAGACGGAAGTCGAACACCTCTGTGTCCACCTCCTGGACCCAGGAGAGGTGACCATCAGCTTCTACGTCGCGACACGGTCACTGATCACCGCCGAACGCGTCGCGCGCACCGTCACCGAACGCGCCCTGGAACGCGAGGCGGTCCTGCGGGGGTCCGTCCTGCTCACCTGCTCGGGCGCCCTGGTGACCGAGTACTACGACCGCCTGCTCGAACTCCCCGGTCGTGATGGACGGACTATGCGACTGCCGCTTCAGGACAGCGATCAGAGCTAGCGTGGAACGCTCCGGCACGGGAACCTGATGTCACCGGCCGGGGAGCGACCTCCGCGAACCGCGGAACCCGGGCCGGGCCGGAACCACCAGGTCCCGACCGGGCCCGGCCGCCGCGAGCACCACCGCACGTGCCCCCGATCCACCGACACGCACCCCCAACGAAACGAGGAGACGCCCGTCGTGTTCAGCCGTCTGTCGTCCGTCAAGTCCGCCGCCGTGATCACCCTCGTCGCCGCCCCGATCCTCTGCCTCGCCGCCACCACGTCCGCGGCCACCGGCTCCCACACCGGCGCCCGGACCTCGGCCTCGTCCACCGAGACGGACACGACGACCCCCCAGCGGCAGGCCCCGGCGCCGGCCGTCGCCACACCCACCCCCAGCAGCACCGCCACCAAGACCACCGGCTGGGACTGACCGCGGGCCCCGCCCGGGCACCCCTGGCCGGAAAGGGCCCCGCCGACCCCTTCCGGCCGCCACCGGCCCTTTCCGGCCAGAATCCGGAGCGTCCCGGCACCACCCGGAACCGGAATGTCCTGTACCACATCACCGTCGGCGACTGAAGGCGTGAACCGGCCATCCGCCGACGCGAACGCCGTGCCCCGACGAGCGACGGTGATCCCAGCCACCCCACAGGCCCCATGAGTCACAGCAGTCACAGCAGTCACAGCGATCGCTCCCGCCCGGGGCGCGGCTCCGTCGCGCCGGACCGCCGTCGCACCGCGCGCCCGCCGGACCGGAGGGCCGTCACGCCGCGCACCGGTCGGTGACGTCCCCGTCCGGTCCGTTCACCTCGATCCACCTCGATCACCTCATCCGCCTCGTTCACGCCGCTCACCCCGGCCCTCCGTCCGCGTGCCCGCGTGCCCGCGCCGTCGCGCTGCTCGTCACGCCGAGCCGCCCGGACCGCTCGGACCGCTCGGACCGCCGAGGCCGCAACCGGCCAGGGTCGAGGGCCCCCACCGACGACCGACGGAGCCCCGGCCTGACCCCTGCCTCGGGACAGCCGGGACGGGCCGCCGAGCACACCCCGGCCCCGGAGGGCAGCACTCGCCTGCCCGCACGCGCCCGTCGACCGAACGCCGCCGCGGCCCGCGCCGCCCCGCCCCCATGCCCGCACGGGCCGCACGGGCCGACCACCCGACACCACCCTCACCTCGTACCAGCCACCCCAGTGGAGAAGCAGTGCAGACGTCTCACAAGGTGAATCGCTTCGGATCCCTTCTCCAGCTCTTCCGCGCCGAGGAGGGCATGACCCAGCAACAGCTCGCCGACTTCTCCGCGATGAGCGTCCGCGCCATCCGCGATCTGGAGCGCGGCCGGGCCGAACGGCCCCGCCGCGACACCGTCCGGATGCTCGCCGACGCCCTGCGGCTCGAGGCCGACCGGCGCGACGCCTTCGAGCGCGCCGCGATTCCGTGCCCCGACATCGACCGGTCCGACTACGTGGAGCTCCGGCTATCGCCCAGGGAGATCGAGTTCGAGTACGCCACGATGCTGCTCGAATCGCTGTCCGTCGACTCCGGCGACGGCGACTGGGCCGAGGCGCTCAACGACATGGCCAAGCAGAACTGGCGACTGGTCACCGTCGACCGCGGTGTCGCGTTCCTGGAGCGCCGGCTCGACCAGGGGTGAACCCTCCCCCACCGGCCGGAAATCCGCCGCTGAAGGGTGACGGGAAGCTGCCGCCCGGAACTGCCGCCCGGCCGGAATTCCACCGCCTAGATTCACCCCTGCAGGAATTCCACGAAGACGCCCACAAAGAAGCGAGGGCCCCGGCATGTCCGAGCACGAGCAGCAGGAATCACCGATCGCGACGGTGGAGCGCCCGCTTCCCGGGACCCCCCGCGATCACCTCTCCTCCCATACCACCCGCACCGTCCTGCGAATTCAGCACCGCATGCTGATGGCGATCCGCCGTCATCTCGACGAGAACGGATTCACCGAGCTGCACGCCCCCGTGATCGGCCCGGTGACCGACCCGGGCTGCCGGGGCGCCAAGCAGGTGGACATCGACTACTACGGCCGCCCCTACAAGCTGATGACCAGCGCCATCCTCTACAAGCAGGCCGCGCTGAACGCGTTCGACAAGATCTTCTGCATCGCCCCCAACGTCCGCCTGGAGCCGCCGGAGACGGCCAACACCAGCCGGCACCTCGCGGAGTTCCACCAGATCGACGTCGAGGTGGCGGGCTACACCCGCGAGCAGATCATGGGCGTCGCCCGGGACGTCGTGGTGGCCGCGGTCCGCGAGATCGTCACCACCATGCCGGACGAGCTGAAGAAGCTCGACCGCGACCCGGCGGCCTTCGCCGACCTGCTGGAGAACCCCTTCGACGTGATCACCCACACCGCGGCGATCGACCGGACCGGCGGCGACCCGCACGCCGAGATCGACTGGGCCGCCGAGGCCGAGATCTCCCGCGAGGCCTCCCGCCCGTTCTTCGTCGTCGACTACCCCAAGGGCTCCCGCGGCTTCTACGACCGCGAGAACCGCGAACAGCCCGGCCTGCTGCGCAACTTCGACCTGCTCGCCCCCGAGGGCTACGGCGAGCTGGCCAGCGGCAGCGAGCGCGAGTTCGAGTACGCCCGCATCGTGACCCGCATGCGGGAGACCGGCGAGAACCCGGCGAAGTACGGCTGGTACCTGGACATGGTCCGGGAGGGAATTCCGGGCAGCGCCGGCTTCGGCATCGGATTCGAGCGGCTGACCCGGTACATCACCGGCGTCGAATACGTCTGGCAGGCCAGCGCCTACCCGAAGGTCCCCGGCGTCCACTCGGCCTGATCCCGGAATTCCCGGGCCGAGGTTCGAGCCGGTGTTTCGGCCCGGCGTTTCGGTCCGGTGTTTCGGTCCAACGATTCGCCCACGGAACACCGAACACCGAACGCGGAACACCGAACGGGAACACCGGCCCCGGAACACCGGTCCGGGAAAACGCCCGGGGCCGGGCGAACACATCACCGTACCGAGAGACAGCAGCAGAGAAGGCGGAGTGAGCGAGATGTCGGCCGATCGTGACGAGCAGCAGTGGTGGCAGGAGCGGCTCGCCGGACTCACCGGACAGACCGGGCCGCTGCTGCCCGTCACCCCGGAGGACGGCGAACCCGCCCCGGTGACCGGACAGTTGACGGACAGCGCGGTGGCCGGCCTGCACGAGCTGGCCGAGCTGGCCGGCACCGGCCCGGAGGCCGTGCTGGTCGCGCTCACCGCCGCCTTCCTGGGCCGGATCCGCCCCGGAGCCGACCCGCTCGTCGCCGTCCCGGCGCCCGGCCACCGCGCGCTGCCCGTCCGGCTCGACCCGGCCCCGGGCGCCACCCTGCCGGAGCTGGCCCG